>DRTC01000261.1 GCA_011372345.1 Candidatus Cloacimonadota bacterium | reverse complement strand
CTGTTTCATTAACCACCAACTTAAGTTGGTGGTTACTAAGAAGATAGAGGTCATTAACCGATTCATCAGTTTCCAAATTTCGGGCAAAATTTCATACATATTCCAAATTATTGCCTTTTTAGAGTGGACTCAAGAATTAATAAAATAATATTACAAATTATTATCAGATTGATTTTCTTACTTCGTGAATTTCTTTTCAGTATTTATCAAATCTGAAATCTATATTTCTTGAATTTTTATCCTTTCAATTTTTGTATTGACTTATAATCTTATAAAAAAGAAAAGGCTAAAATAATAAATAATTCGGAGGAATAGAAATGAAAAAGACAATAATCACTGTAGCAATTGCAATTTTGGTCAGTTCGATTTTAATCGCTGAATCTATTAAGATTGCTTATATCGATACGGAAAGAGTTATGGCTGAAAGCAGGGATACCCAGGAAGCTCAGAATGTCTTTCAGACAGAACAAGAAAGCTGGAAAAATGAAATCGCTGAATTGGATACTGAAATTGAAAGATTGTATTCTGAATATGAAACAAAAAAAATGATCTTAACGGAAACCGGCAAACAAGAAGCAGAAGATAAGATTAACGAATTATCAGCCCAGAGAGAAACGCTGGTTCAGGAAATTTATGGAGAAAGCGGAAAAGCAATGCAGAGAAATGCCGAACTGCTCGAACCAATTTTAACGAAACTTAAAAATGTTATTGAGAAAGTTTCCGTAGAAAATAATTATACAATCGTCCTTGATGCTTCTGCAGGTGGAATTCTTTATGCAAAACCAAGTTTGGATATTACGGACACGATCATCGATGAGCTTGATGAAGCAGTGGAATAAGAATTTTAATAAGATATTCGAATTGTAAGGACGAAGGACGACGACTCGAAACAAATAGCGAATCGAAAATGTAATAAAGATGGACGACGACACGAAATGATGAGATTTAATTTGAATCTACTTATTTCGACTCGTCGTTCCTTACGAGTCGAATAGCTAAAAAAATGAAAAAGTTTAAATTATATTTAACTTCGAAACAGATATCTTCTCAAATTGACGGGAAGTTGATCGAGTTTCATCAAAATGATTTAACCAATGTTGCTGAACTGAATGAAGCAGATGAACATTCTGTCTGCTTTTATGAAAATCCAAAATACATCGACGATCTTAAAAATTCAAAAGCCGGTCTCATCTTTGTTCCTGAAGATTTTGATCCAACTCTGAAAATGGATACAAATCTTCTATTAATTGAAAAACCATACATCCATTTTATGATGCTCGTTCAGAAATGGCTGGAAATGAGTACTTCAGAAATCATTGAAAAAATATCTCGTTCAGCAAGCATTCCAAAATCTGCCAATATCGGGAAAAATGTAATTGTAAGATCCAATGTTGTTCTGGGAGAAAATGTGATCATCGAGGAAAAATCCAGAATCGAGAGTAATTGCGTTATTCAGGATAATGTGCAGATCGGTTCCAATTGCCATGTTTATCCGAATACAACGATCTATGAAGACTGCATCATTAAAAACAATGTTATTATTCACGCCGGCTGTGTGATCGGTGCAGATGGTTTCGGATATGTCTTTGATCAGGGAATTCATCATAAAGTTCCGCAGGTTGGAAATGTGATCATTGAAGATAATGTTGAAATCGGAGCAAATTCCACGATCGATCGAGCAACTATCGGTTCAACAGTTATCGGAAAAGGTTCAAAGATCGATAATCTGGTTCAGGTTGGACATAACTGCAAAATTGGAGAGAATTCCATCCTCTGTGCTCAAGTTGGATTAGCCGGAAGTACGGAAATCGGGAATATCGTTTATCTCGCCGGACAGGTTGGAGTTGCCGGACATCTCAAGATCAATGACGGAGCCATGATCGGGGCACAATCCGGAATTTCAGGTGATGTTCCCCAAAATGCGAAATATCTGGGTTATCCGGCAATTGATGCAGGTTTGCAAAAACGAATTTTTGCGGTGCAGAGAAAACTTCCGGAAATAGTAAGATTCTTTAATAAAAAAATAAAAGAAGAAAAGCAGAAAGAAAATTCTTAATTTGTGACTTACATAGTAACTCAAGTTATCGAAGGAAATACAATGAAAGAATTCAAACAAACAATCAAGGATGAGATCAGCTATACAGGAGTAGGTTTACATTCCGGTAAAGTTTCGACAATTACTTTCAAACCTGCGAGAAAGAATGAAGGTATCGTATTTATCAGAACAGATATGGAAGGAAATCCGGAAATTCTCGCAGACATCGAACATGTGATCGATATTTCTCGAGGAACAACCATCGGAGTAAAAAAAGCAACCGTTGCTACTATCGAGCATGTTCTAGCAGCAATTAAAGGTCTGAATATCGACAATATCCGCATTGAAGTAAATGGTCCGGAAGTTCCGGTTGCAGACGGAAGTGCGATTGTTTTTCTCGAACTTCTAAAGAAAGTTGGAATTGTACAGCAGGATTCCGAGCGTGTATATATGGAATTTGATAAACCGATTTCGTTCTCTGCACCTGCTGATAATGTAGATGTTGTGATCGTTCCTTCTGATGATCTGAAAGTTACCTTTATGGTTGATTATAAACAGAAAGCTTTGGGTACACAATACACTTTCATGCCTTCACTCGATGTTTTTGAACAGGATTTTGCTTCTGCCCGCACCTTCTGTTTTCTTCATGAAATTCTATCTCTAAAAGAAGCCGGTTTGATCAAAGGCGGTTCTCTCAAAAATGCTCTCGTTGTTGCTGATCCGGATATTCCCCAGGAAGAGATCGATAAATTAAGAAAAAAATTCGATTACAAAGATGAGATCCAAGTCGGAAGCGATGGCTTATTGAATCATACTCCTTTGCGTTATTACAATGAATTTGTGCGTCATAAAGTTGTAGATCTGATTGGAGATATTGCTCTTCTCGGAGTTCCTATAAAAGGTCATATTTTAGCTGCTCGCTCCGGTCATAAAACAAATGTTGAACTTGTAAAAAAACTACGGAAATTATATAAAAAACAGGAGCTTCAAAAGCTTTATCAGGAAAAGAAAACAAAAGATATCATCTTTGATATTAATGCAATTCAGAAAATTTTACCTCATCGTTATCCGTTTCTGCTGGTTGATAAGATCATTGAGTTCGATACCGGAGAGAGCATTGTCGGGATCAAGAATGTAACCATAAACGAACCTTTTTTCAACGGACATTTTCCCGGACATCCGATCATGCCTGGAGTTCTGATCGTCGAAGCAATGGCTCAAACCGGTGGAATAATGCTCTTGAATTCTTATCCTCATCCGGAAGAATATGTGGCTTATTTTGCTGCTATCGATAATGTCAGATTCAGAAAGCCTGTTCTACCTGGAGATACATTGAGATTTGAATTGAAAGTGATCTCTATGAAACGCGGACTGGCAAAAATGCACGGTGATGCCTATGTGGGAGAAACCAAAGTCTGCGAAGGTGATTTCCTGGCAAAAGTTATGAAAAAATAAAGAAATGAACAAAATCCATCAAACAGCGATCATTGATCCCAAAGCAAAACTTGGTGAGAATATCACAGTTGGTCCCTATTGTCTTATTGGAAAAGATGTCTCTCTCGGGGATAATTGTATTTTAGATTCGAATGTTCTCATACACGGTAAGACGACAATTGGTTCTAATAATCACTTCTTTCATTCTGCTGTGATCGGTACTGCTCCTCAGGATCTAAAATACAAAGATGAACCAACGCAATTGCTCATGGGAAACAATAATACGATCAGGGAATTCGTAACCATCAATTGTTCCGCAACATTGGAAGAACCGACCAGAGTAGGCAGCAACAACCTGATCATGGCTTACGCTCATATTGCTCATAACTGCCAGTTCGGGAACAATATTATCATGGCAAATGCTGTTAATCTTGCCGGGCATGTTCATATTCACGATTTTGTAACTATCGGTGGGATGACCGCAGTTGCTCAATTTATTCGTATCGGAACTTTTGCTTATGTGGGCGGATCGAGCGGAGCTACCAAAGATATTCCTCCTTACACACGCGGTCTTGGACTGCCATATAAAGTAAATGGAATAAATTCAATTGGTTTGAAACGAAAAGGATTTTCTGCAGAGCAGATAAATTCTGTCCGCAAGATCTTCAAATTATTCTATTTTTCCGGTTTGAATGTTTCCCAGGCAATGGAAAAAGTTCTGGAAATTCCAAAAATAACTCCCGAACAAAATGTATTTATCAATTTTATCAAACATTCCATAAAAGGGATTTGTAAGTAGATTTAATATTAGATCAATCCGGCAAAATCATTTTCCTGACTTTGGATTATGAATAGCCATTCCGCTTCCCATAACCGGAGCCTGGACAGGTTCCCTCGCAGCTTACCTGCTTGGTCTAAAATTCTGGAAATCCATTTTGTTTATTTTCTTTGGTGTTTTGATCGCAGGAGTTGTCG
>DRTC01000260.1 GCA_011372345.1 Candidatus Cloacimonadota bacterium | reverse complement strand
TAAATTTTCCATTTTGGAGAAAATACACCATTTGCTCCGAAACTTCCTGCCGATGCTTGATCGTTAGATGTGAACCATTCACAATCAAAAAATCCGTCATATTTTCCAACTTTGTATTTTCAATGGAAATTCTGCCATCATCTTCACCAGGAATGATTTCCGAAAAAAATGGATTATAACTTTTATTTCCGGCAATAATGCCAATTTCGATATTGATTTCTTTCAGATTCCTGATAATCTTGGAATCAGTGCATAATTCCTGACCAACATCACCGGCAAACAATTTGTATAAAACATTCGATTTCAGAAAATCAGCAACTTCCGTACCTTTATTGGGAGGACTCAACATAACAATTCTGCTGCCTTCAGGCAATTCATTATTTTGCAGATAATACCTGACAATTAATCCACCCATCGAATGAGTCACAAAATGAATCTTTGAAAATCCCTTTTTTCGACATTTCCTGATCACAGCTGTGAGAATTTTTTCTGATAACGAGCTGATTGTTTCTCCAGCTGTTGAATAACCGAGATTATAAGTTGTATAACCTTTTTTCAAACATTCATTTTCCAGAAAACTCATCGAAAGTTTTATGTCACCAAATCCATGTAAAAGAATCACACATTCATTAAGTTCTAGATGATTTTTGGGAATGGGTAAACATCCAAAAAGAAAAATCGAGAGAATAAATATGAGAATAAATTTCATCATTCTTTGACTGCATATCGTCTTTTTAGAGCATTTCCCAAAGTCAGCGAACTTGTATATCCAATATCTCCGCCAAAAGGTAATCCTGTTGAAAGCCGGGTAATTTTTCCCACAAATTCATTCAACTCGGATACTAGAAAATTCATGGTTGTTTCCCCTTCGGCAGAAGGATTCAATGCTAAAATCAATTCTTCGATCTTGTTGGATTTCAACTGTTTCAGAAGTTTTGGAAAATGAATTTCGTCAGGTCCAATCCCATCGAGAGGAGAGAGTAAATTTTGCAAAACAAAGTATTTTCCCTTAAATTCGTGAGTTTCTTCGATCAAGTATATATCCTGTGTGTTTTCAACAATACAGAGAATTTTCTCATTTCTTGTCGAATCGGAACAAAAAGAACAAGGATCGGTTTCTGTCAGCATATTACAAATGCTGCAATCGCGATAATTCTCAACAGCTTTTTTGATGGTCTCGGAAAGTTGGAAAGCACTTTCTTTTTCCATACTGATGATGAACATTGCCAGTCGTTGTGCTGATTTTTTCCCGATCCCGGGAAGTTTCTTCAGGTTCTGGACTAAATCTTCTAAATATCCGCTGAACATTATTTCACCACCAAGTCACGAAGGCACGAAGAATCACAAATAACAAAACCATTTTTTACCGCAAAGACGCAGAGAATCACAAATAATCACGATATGAATGATATTTTATGCCCTATTATACTAACTTTTTAGAAATTTCTATATCTTTCTTAATCAAAGAATTGATGATTTTATTTAAAGAAAAATTATTATCTTTTTTCAGGATATTTTTTATCAGAAATTTTTTAACTTCTTTGTCCAAGTAGATCGGAATATCTAAATCCTCGATCGGTCGATAAAACCGACCCTGCTCAGCATTTGTAAAATCATATTCTTTTTTCATTTTGGGCACCTCTTTTGATATGATTGTTTTTCTTGTTTCGTTGCTCGTCTTGCACTGATAATTCTTACAAGTTCAATTCTATCAATAACTTTAAAAGTATGTACAACGAGGAGAATAACTCCCTTTAATGATTTTCCCAATAATATCCATCTATCTTCGTTATCCGAGTGTTCGTTATCATATTTGTTCAAAGCGTAAGGATCTGCGAATACATAAGAAGCTTGTTCAAATGTTATCCCATGTTTTTTAATGTTACTTTTTTCTTTAGTAGTATCCCACTCGAATTTCATAATTTAACCACATGCAAATTGTTACACGCGAAAAAACATTTTTTTTTAAAGTAACGATCTATCTCCGTAACTCAATCTGCCAAATTGAGAATATCAAAACTGATAATATCAGAAAACAATGATAATTTTAGATCAATTTAGCAAATTAATTTACTTTCTCAATCCGGCAGCTGCCGGATGAGTTACATACTAAAACAAACCCGGTATTTTCATACCACCGGTAAATTTCGACATTTCGTCTTCTGAAGTTTTAGAAACTTTTTCGTGTGCTTCATTGATGGCAGCAATGATCAAATCCTCCAGCATTTCGATATCTTCAGGATCGACAACTTCAGGATCGATCTTCAGGGTTAGAACCTGGTTTTTACCGTTCATCTGAACTTTTACCATTCCACCGCCTGAAGTTCCTTCGACAACAGTATTCGCAAGTTCTTCCTGTGCTTTTGCCAGATCCTGCTGCATTTTTTTGGCTTGTTTCATCAAATCCTGCATTCCTTTTTTTCCACCTGGAAACATGTATCCTCCAAATATTTTTTATTTTTTCTGCAGAGAACGGAGAGATCGAAGAGAAAAAACTCCATTTTTTTTCATTTAAACCATTCTCTACTTTCTGATTTCAAAATTTTATCTTCGCTTTTAGCGTCAAATGTTTTTACTTGTTTTTAATTGCAGAGATAAATTGTAAATTTTATTTTTCGGTTCTCCGGTAATTTCTTGAACCTTCTTAACTGCATTTTTCTTTGATTCTCCTTTACCGATTAAGTCTTTTAACATTTTTAGAAGTTCCTGATTTTCATAATTCTTTGGTTTTGCTCCTTCGATAATGATCACAAATTCACCTTTCAGAACTATTATTTCAGGATTTTTCAAATATTCGTCGATTGTAATACGATCATAAGTTTCATAGATTTTGGAAATTTCCCGGGCAATAACGACCTTCCGATTTCCAAAAATTTTCCTGATCTCATTAAAGAATTTTTCCAATCTATGAGGTGCTTCATAAAAAATAAGACCATCTTCGATTGGTTTGAGCTTATGCAGAATTTTATCTTTCTGGGATTTTTTATCAGGAAGAAATCCGATAAAATAGAATCGTTCCGTATCAAATCCTGAAGAAACAAATGCCGGAACAAAAGCGGTTGCTCCGGGTAAAGTTTCTACTTTGATTTTGTTTTCTATTGCTGATTTAATGATTATATTCGAGGGATCGGAAATTCCGGGAGTTCCCGAATCGGAAATGATGGCGACATCTTCCCCGTTTTTCAAAAGGTTTAGAATTTTCTCAACTCTCGCTCTTTCATTAAATTTATGATAACTGAACATGGGAGTTTTGATCTCATATTTTTTCAAAAGTTTCCCTGAATTTCGCGTATCTTCTGCTCCGATCAAAGAAACGGATCTTAAAACTTTGATCGCTCTTAAAGTTATGTCTTCCAGATTTCCAATCGGAGTTGGCACAATATATAAAATTCCTTTTTTCATAATAAGCAAAAAATATGTGAACATTTAAACTGCCAAGTTTTATTTTGAGATGATCAACCACGAAGTCAGTTTTTATCCAAGAATTAGAATTCATCCGTAAATCTATTTTATCC
>DRTC01000259.1 GCA_011372345.1 Candidatus Cloacimonadota bacterium | reverse complement strand
GTAAATATGCCCACCTGCTTTTTATCGGATTATTATTTCTGATATTGGTGGTTTTTTTCTTTAAGATCGCTTTTCTGGATTATGCTCCTCCAGCCAGCGACTCGATCCAATGGCGAGCATCTGCCGAACCTTTGATCGAATACAATAAAACTCACCATGACCAAGCTTTATGGAGTAGCAATTTATTTTCCGGAATGCCAGGTTATTTGATCCAGTTGTCAGCAAAATATCCGTATCTTAATGACCTGCGAAGATTCACTGATAAATTGATAAATTGGAGAATCTTCCTTCTTTTCACTGCCGGTTTGGGAGTTTACCTGTTGATGATCTTTCTCGGTTTTGAACCGATCATTGCCTTTATCTGTGCCATTGCTTTCCCGCTCTCCAGCCATTTTCTCGGATTGATCGAGATCGGTCATAATACGAAATTCCGGGCTATCGTTTATATTC
Source organism: Candidatus Cloacimonadota bacterium (assembly GCA_011372345.1). Taxonomy (NCBI): domain Bacteria; kingdom Pseudomonadati; phylum Candidatus Cloacimonadota; species Candidatus Cloacimonadota bacterium. Next base: position 2,590 of record DRTC01000259.1, on the reverse strand, counting down.
CCTGGATCTTCTTCGCTGTTCATTATTTGAAAGAAAAGAGAAACTTGTTAGGATTGGGATTGACTACGCTTTTTATCATTGGTCAGTTGCGGGAGAATCATCCGCAAATTTCTTATTACACTTTTATCATGCTGGGAATTTACTGGATTTTCCAACTTATCAGATCGATCAAAGATAAAGAAATTCCAAAATTTGTTGTTTTCACAGTGTTTATATTGCTCGCTTTCATCATTTCCATTGCAGCAGTTGCTCATCCGTATTTATTGAATAAAGAATATGGTGAATATACTATCCGCGGCGGTTCGGAAGGACTACTCTCGCATAAAGACAAAGATTATGTAACGCAATGGTCCTTTCATCCGGCGGAGATGATCACCTTTTTGATCCCGAATTTTTATGGAGGGGTTTCACCATATTACTGGGGCTGGATGCCTTTTACTCAAACTTCGATGTATATGGGAGTGATCATTTTCCTGTTAGCACTTTTAGGATTGATTTACAGTCGATCCTATTTAGTGAAAATCCTGATGACGGTTTCAATTGTTGCTCTTGTGATATCGTTCGGCAGGCATTTACCTTTCATCTCAAACCTTCTGCTGAATTATCTGCCAGGATTCAACAAATTCAGGGTGCCGGCAATGGTTCTGGTTTTATTACAATTTTCTGTAGTAGTTTTAGCAGGTTTTGGATTGAAAGTCATTCTCCAAAAATTTGAAGAAAAAGACAAAAAATTCTTTGATCTCATTCAGAAAATATTGATTATCTCAGCTGTTTTATTTTTTATTTTCCTTCTTTCAAATTCCGTTTTTCAGAAAATGAGTTTTACCAAAGCAGGAGAAACTGCCCGTTACAATGCTTCCCAAATAAAAATGCTGAAAGCGGAACGCTTCGACAAATTAGTCAGCGATGGAATTCAGGCGTTTATTTTGATACTTGCTTTTTTAGGATTAACTCTCATTTTCGGTCGGGAAAAAATCTCAAAATATGTTTATCTTTTCCTGATTCTTGCTTTAGTTGTGATCGATTTGCTGATCATTGACAGCCGTTTCCTGCAAAACTTGACACCACAAAAAGTAATCGAAAATAAACTCGTAAAAACGCAAACCGATAATTTCCTGTTGAACGATAAAGAAACTTTCCGGATTTATCCTTTAGGAAGTGAATTTGGGCAGAATAAATGGACTGCATATCATCAATCTATCGGCGGTTATCATGGAGCAAAATTGAAGCGTTACCAGGAAATAATCGAGAATTGTCTGAATGCGGAATTTAAGGATAGAATTCCGATCAACTGGAATATTGTGAATATGCTCAATGCTAAATATGTCATTTTCAATCAGAAAATTCCTTTGGAAAATCTGGAATATGCCTTTTATGACCGCAAGCAGAAACTGACAACTTATAAAAACCTGGATTATCTTCCACGAGCCTGGTTTGTTGGGAATCTTGAAGTTATCAGTGAAAAGGAAAATATCTGGAAAAGACTGAACAATCCTGAATTCGATCCTGCTGAAACTGCGATAGTCGAAACTGAAATTTCTGATATTTCTATACCGGATTCTTCATCGGTAATTCTGCAGGAGTATGGACTTCATCATCTCAAATTTGATGTAAAAACCGATACGACCTCTTTCCTGACTGTCAGCGAAGTTTATTATCCTGCCGGCTGGAAAGCATTTCTCGACGGAAAGGAAATCGAGATTTATCCGACAAATTATATTTTAAGAGGAGTTGTCATTCCGAAAGGTGAACATATCCTGGAAATGAAATTTGAACCTGACACATACAAATGGAGTCTGCAATTACATTTGATTGGAATTCTTACTTCTCTGATAATTCTTCTTGTCGGAGCATTTCTCTTTTATCGAAAGAACTATCTGAAAAATTAAAAAATGACTTCCAAAATCAGATTGTTCGTTGTTGCTACTCCGATTGGAAATCCTGATGATATTACTTTTAGAGCCTTGAAAATCCTGAAAGAAGTTGATTTTGTTATTTTTGAAGAACACAAAGTCGGAAGCAGATTCCTGAAAAAATACGGAATAGAAAAACCTTTCGAACTTCTCAACGAGCATAACGAAAAAGATCAAACGCAAAATATCCTGACAAGATTGTTGGAAAATCAAGAATCTGCCGCTCTGATCAGCGATGCCGGAACTCCGCTTTTTGCTGATCCGGGAAACGAACTGGTTTGGCAATGTCATCAAAACAATATTCCGGTCATTCCAATTCCGGGAGTTTCTTCCTTGATGACTGCTTTAATGGGAAGTGGATTGAAACTCAACAAATTTCTATATTATGGATTTCTTCCTGCCAATAAAGATAAACGACTTTCAGAACTGAAGAAACTTCCCAGAAACATCGATCTGATTTTCCTGGAAGCACCTTACAGACTCAAACAACTTCTGCGAGATACGATTAAAATTCTGGGTGAGAAAAGACAAGCCATAATTGCTTATAAACTCACATATCCCGAAGAAAAATTTTTCTGGGGGAATTTGAAAGAATTATCGATCATGACTGATGGATTGGCAAAAGGAGAGTTCGTTTGTATTTTAAGAAAAATTTGAGAAATAAATAAAATAAATAT
>DRTC01000258.1 GCA_011372345.1 Candidatus Cloacimonadota bacterium | reverse complement strand
TGTATAAAGTTAAGGTTACATCACTTGAAATTTCTGAAACAGTATCCGGTAAACTTGTAAATTTCAACAGGCTGATAGCTTGTGTATTCCTATAATTTCCAATTAGTAATTTTGGATTATTATTGAAATTCCGACAACTGTCTTCATAACTATAAAAATTTCCAAATAAACTCGTATCGGAAATAACTATTTCTTTTGGTTGGAATTCATTTCCGGGATAACCTGTTGGATTGTCCTTTTTTGTGCATCCAAAAGCGATGATCAGCAAAAAGATTATTGGGCTTAAATGTTTTATATATTTCATCTTAATTATATCTCCTTTTTTATTATATATTAAATCAGTAGTTATAGTAGGTCGTGTGGATTTGTGAATTATGAAGATTTTTTGATTTTATTTCTTTTATTTTCAGCAAATTATCATCGCTATTTTTTTGTGGATAAATGGTAAATAACTTTTTTTTAATTTGCATTTTATACACAGATTTTTTTTTAAAAAACGGAAAAATTGATTTATGAACTTTTATTGACATCTTTCTCTGTGGAGATGTGGATAATTATTTTTTTATTTCTTTGATAAGCATTTCAATGCGGATCCTGAGGTCTTTATCATTTTTAAATTGTTCTTCGATCGTTCTTTTTGCATGAAGAACTGTCGTATGGTCTTTTCGCTTATAATATTGAGCAATTTCCTTGAGAGATAATTGAGGGATCAGGAGGTTGGAGAGATACATTGCTATCTGTCGAGGAAAAGATATATTTTTTTTTCTCGTTTTATCAAAAATTTCCGATTGTGTTATATTATAATAATCACAAACTTTCTGCATGATCGTTTCCAGGTTCACATCTTTGATTTTGTCAGAAATCAAGTCTATCAGTATTTCATTGGCAATTTCATCAGTAATGTTTTCCGTATCAATATTATTGTAGGAAGCATACGCTAAAATTCTGATGAGTGAACCTTCTAATGCGCGAACATTACTGAAGATATGTTCTGCTATAAATTTGATAACATCGGGATTTAAATTGATATTTTCAAATTCTGCCTTTTTTTTCAAGATGGCAACCCTGGTCTCAAAATCGGGACTTTTCAGATCTGCAAGAAGACCCCACTCGAATCTTGTAACTAATCTTTTTTCCAGATCGGGTATATCTTTTGGAGGTCTATCGCTGGTCAAAACTATCTGTTTTTTCTTTTCATAAAGAGCATTAAAAGTGTGAAAAAATTCCTCCTGTGTTCCTTCTTTTTTAGAAAGGAAATGAACATCGTCGATCAGAAGCAGGTCAAAATTACGGAATTTATTTCTGAATCCGGACATAGTGTTGTTCCTGATCGCTTCGATCATTTCGTTAGTAAATTCTTCGGTAGTAATATAAAAAATATTCTTATTTTCCAGTTCATCTATCACAAAATTTCCAACAGCCTGCATTAGATGAGTTTTTCCCATTCCGGATTCACCATAAATAAAGAGCGGATTATAAGTGTTTCCCGGAGATTCTGCAACTGCCAGTGAAGCAGAATGAGCAAACATGTTGTTTTTTCCGATCACAAATTCATTGAAATTATAATTTGGATTCAATTTTGTCTGATAGTCTCTGATTAAAGGTGAAGGACTTATATTTTCAAATCGACCTGTCTGCTTCTTATTTTGCAGACTGGTAAAATTTATCAGGTATTTTTTGTTGAATAAATTTAATGTGATTTCTGTGATCAGGTCGCTGTAATTTTTATTTAAATAATCTGCGATAAATTGAGTTGGAACTTTTACAGTAAGAAAATTATCAGCAAAATCAATGAGTTTTGTTTCATTGAACCAGGTATTGAATCCCTGCTCGCTGATATTTTCTCTGAGAGTGTTTAGGATTCCATTCCAGAATCCATCAAAATCTTCCATCCCAACTCCATTGATTTATTAGATTTAAGCCTAAATTCTAAATCTATTCACAAGTTATCCACAAATTCTACATAAGTCTATATCTTTTTATTTTGCTATCAATTAAAAAAAAATATTTTTTGCACAAACAGGACTTATCCACAAAAAATCACTTAATTGTGAATAATTGCTTTTTTCAGCTGAAAGCAATGTCAAATTGAAAAGGAAATCATATTTGTCAAGACTGGAAATTTAAGTTTTATGTTTTAAAGAAAGCTACGACAAATCACTAATTATTTGTTTTTTATGAGATTATAGAAATGACTTGAAAAGTAGCAGTGTTTATTTTTAAGGGATAATTCTTTAAATTCAATATAATTAAGATTTAATGAATATTTTTTTGTGAAGGTAAAAATTTACTAAATTTCAAAAATCTGACAAATTTAAAGAGTGACGAAAAAATTTGACAACAATCTGGTCTAAAAAGGTTTTGAACACTGATTTTTGAAAAGGATTGGTAGATTTAATGAGATTCGAAAAAGAATTGAAAATAATCAAAAAAGGAGTGGATGAATTGATTTCCGAAACGGAAATGATCTCCAAACTGGAAAGATCGGAAAAAAAGGGAAAACCTTTGCGGATAAAATATGGAATTGATCCGACTGGTTATGATGTCCATATCGGACATCTTGTGCCAATTCGGAAAATGAGAGAATTCCAGGATCTGGGACATCTCGGAGTAATCATTATCGGAGATTTCACAGCTCAAATCGGAGATCCGACCGGAAGAGATGAATCTCGACCTCCATTAACCGGAGAACAGGTCAGAAAAAATGCAGAAAAATATATGGATCAGTTGTATAAAGTTCTGGATAAAAATAAAACAGAAGTCCGCTGGCAATCAGAATGGTTTGGGAATATGGGAATGTCCGATGTCCTGAAATTGATGGGAAAATTCACACTCGCTCGGTTTTTGGCTCATGACACTTTCCGCAACAGATATGAGCAGGGACTCTCTCTGGGAATGCACGAAATGATGTATCCAATTTTACAGGCTTATGACTCCGTAGCAGTTAATGCCGATGTTGAATTGGGAGCAACAGAGCAGAAATTTAATATTCTGGCAGGACGAGATATGCAGAGATATTTCGGTCAGGAACAGCAGATTGCTCTTTTATCTCCAATTTTATTAGGGATTGACGGCAAAGAAAAAATGAGCAAAAGTCTGAATAATTACATTGCTGTTTTTGATTCTCCTAAAGATAAATACGGAAAAGTGATGTCCATTCCCGATGAGTCAATCATTAATTATTTCAATTATGCTACAAAAATTGCTCCTGAGGAAATTGAAGAGATAGAAAAACAATTGAAAAACAGCGAAATAAATCCAAAATTTATCAAGCAGAGACTGGCAAGGGAAGTTGTTTCTCTTTATCATGGAGAAAAAGCAGCAAAAGAAGCAGAAAAAGAATTTAATCAAATTTTTGCCAAAAAGGAAATTCCTGATGAAATGCCGGGATATGAATTACAAAATGAAAAGGAAAAGATCATCGATATTTTAGTAAAAACCAAAACTTGTGCTTCCGGTAGTGAAGCTCGCAGAATGATCAAACAAAATGCCGTCAGTATCGATGGGAAAAAAGTAACTGATATTTTTTATGAAATTTCTGATGATTGTATCATCAAAGTCGGGAAAAGAAGATTCCTGAAAGTAATAATCGAGTCGTAATGAAAGCGTCAGACAAGCCTATTGCTATCCGCAAGCGGATAGTTTTATTAAGAGGAAACCTGATCCGTAAAACAAGATGCCGATCTTGTCCATTTTAATCAAAATCCTATCTCCTTATTTTGCAGGAAACTAGAATGTGATTTCATAAGAGTCTGGCGAAGGACAATAACTCGAAAAAGTAGTCTTTCATATTTCAGTATTTTATTTCGACTCATTTCTTTGCTTACGAGTCGAATTAATGATTGCATGTTCCCAAACTGGGGTTTGGGAAAGAGGAGTAGAGAAGAAAAAATGGAATATATTTTTTTAATACCAATCATCCTGATGAGCATCATCATCCATGAAGTAAGTCATGGGTATGCTGCTTTTCTGTTGGGAGATGATACTGCTTATCGAGCCGGCAGATTGAATTTCAATCCCATAAACCATATCGACAGGTTCGGAACAATAATCTTACCGATATTGATGTTGATCGTAACCCGAGGAGGGCTTGCTTTCGGATATGCGAAACCAGTTCCCATAAATCCTTATAATTTCAGGGATTATAAAAAACATACAGCTCTAACAGCAGCAGCAGGACCTGCTTCAAACTTTATCATTGCTATCATTCTTTCATTATTATTAAGATTGATCATGAGCAATCACGATCCGTATGCTCCTTTAAGTCAAGCTTCAGCTTTTTTTATGAGGTTGATCTATACAACGATCATGATCAATCTGTTTCTGGGATTATTTAATCTAATTCCGTTCCCACCACTGGATGGATCAAAAGTTATCGGTGCTTTTTTGTCGGATGAAATGTATTTCAAATATACAGCACAGGAACGCAAAGGAATGATGATATTTATGATGATTATCCTGGTCTCTTATATTTTCAAATTGAATATTATCGGAGGTATTATTTTTCCACCGTTGCAGTTTATCATGAAGATTTTGACAGGAATATGATTTTTCATCCCGACCATTCTGATAAATTTTTCTTACTTTTCTTTTGAGTGAAATTCAACAATAGATAGAAGTTTCGTAAAATTATCTTTATCAGAAATATTAGAATAACATTGTTTTTTGTCATTTAGTAGAATTTTTAAATTTATGGAGAAAATATGACTTTAGAAAAAATAAAACAAATCATTAAAGAAAAGGGGATCAAAAGTATCGACCTGAAATATTCGGATTTAGTGGGAAATTGGTATCACATCTCTTTTCCTCCACGAAGATTGGAATATGTTCTCGAACACGGAATTTCCTTTGATGGTTCCAGCATTCCCGGTATGAGTTCAGTTGAATCTGGAGATATGGTGATTATTCCCGATCTCTCTACTGCTGTTGTAGATCCATTCACGGAATTTCCTACTTTAAGAATGTTGTGTTATATTTGTGATGCAGACACCAGGATCGGAGTGCAAAAAGATCCGAGAAGCGTTGCCAAGAGAGTTCAAAAATACATGGAACAAACCGGAATTGCGGATCAATCATTATGGATTCCCGAGTTTGAGTTTTATCTTTTCAATGAAGCGATCATCAATAACGGGAAATACAGTGCCGGTTATCAATTCACTTCAGAAGAGAACAAGAAAGATCTTCCCGGAGGGTACAAAGACATTCAGGGAACAGCAGTTGCCAACAGGAAAGGTTATCACATCGATGTTCCGTTTGATAAATATGCCCATATTCGGGAAGAAATGGTGGAATTGATCGAGAAAATTGACTGTCCCGTGCGTTATCATCATCACGAAGTTGGACTTTCAGGGCAGCAGGAAATTGAAACCGAGATGATCGAATTTGAGAAGATCACGGATAAGATGATGTATGTCAAAGATATTATCCATAACACGGCTCTAAAACACGAATTGACTGCTACTTTTATGCCGAAACCTCTTTATGACGAACCAGGAAACGGTATGCATTTTCATATTCAATTACGGAAAAATGGTAAAAATATCTTCTTCAAAAAAGGAAATTACGCTGACCTTTCCGAGGAAGCATTATATTTTATCGGAGGAATTCTCAAACACGGTCGCTCTTTAACTGCATTTACAAATCCCAGCACGAATTCATATAAAAGACTTCTGCCCGGGTATGAAGCTCCGGTACAATTATTTTTTGGTCTGGCAAATAGAAGTGCAGCCATTCGTATTCCAAAATACACAACCAGTGAAGATGCTAAAAGAATGGAATTCCGAACCGGAGATGGAACATGCAATTATTACCTGGCAATGAGTGCTCTTCTCATGGCTGGACTCGATGGTATCAAAAACAAGGTTATGCCAACCCCTGAAAACGGTTACGGACCATTTGATGATAATGTTTTCGATTGGACAAATAAACAGAAAGAAAAACTGCATTCTATCCCTGAATCTCTTGAAGAAGCATTGGAAGAACTAAAGAAGGATAATAATTATCTTTTGCAAGGTGATGTTTTCAACGAGGAACTGATCGAGAGCTGGATCAAAGAAAAGATGAAGGAAGTTGTAGCTGTAAAAAATCGTCCGCATCCGTTTGAAATGAATTTGTATTATAGCTTGTGAAATTTACTGCAGAAGACGGTAAGAAGACCGAGTTTAAGAAGCAATCTTTGTAATATTGGAAAAACGAGAATCATTAATTGAGGATAGACTACCATTCTTCCAAACTGTTTTTCATGATCGTTTCAAAAAGGTCTTTGTAAATTTCCATTTGAGCTTCTTCTTCAGTGGAAAATACGCTGGTTTCTTCAGAAGAAGAATAAGTTTCGCTCAAAACAAGAGCATCATTGTTCCAGATCACTTCATTCTTTTTTAAATCTGTAAAGATTATTTTGAACAGAATTTTTACTTCATATTCTTCTACTCCAGCAGCATCATAAGTAAAAATTTTATTGGAATAATCCATTATTTCTCCTTCCAACCGGCAATCTGGAGAAAGAGTAACGATCTTCAGCCTGCCGTCCTTCTCAAAATAATTGGTGAGTTCAATCTGTATTTCTTCTTCGAGATCATATTCGACTGTATTGTTTTGAAAAGTTTGAATAGAAAGGGTTTTAAGGTGAGGAAATCCGCTTGTATAAACAGAATAACTACAAGCACCTAAAACTGCTAAAATAACAAGGATATAAGATTTTTTCATAGCTTTAAACATTTTCGAGACATGATTGTGTCAAGAAAATTAATCTAATAACTTGACAAAAAAAAGCAATTATTTGAAAGAAGTGCCATAGCTTTTACAAAAATAGGAGAAAATATGGCGAAAAAATATTTAACCTTGAAACAAGCTGCAAATTTTCTAAGAGTTACTGACTCCGTTATCAAGGAGATGATCAGTTCAAAACTATTTGTGGTTGTAAAAAAAGGAAATAATTATCAAATAGATAAAACTGAAATCGAAGAATGGCTTGCTAATTTAAGTGACAAAGAAGATGAACAACTTGCCTTAAAAAGGTCTGTTTGCAGATTCACGGATTATTTCAAAACAAGGTATATCTATTTAGATTTTTATGCTGACAATAAATATGAAGCGATTGCGGAAATGGCAAAAAAAGCTAAAGATTTGAAAATAGTTAAGGATCATCGCTGGCTGTATCAGGTTGTTGTCGCTCGGGAAGAATTAGTTTCAACTGCTGTTGGAAAAGGTGTTGCTTTACTTCACCCGCGTCATCATCATCCTTCAAAAATAAAAAAACCAGCGATCATTTTCGGTAGATCAAAGGATGATATCGAGTTCGATGCTCCTGACAATAAACCGGTAAGTATTTTTTTCATGCTTTTATTACACGATGACATTCAGCACCTTTTTTCGATTTCTTATATTTCAAAATTCTTAATGATAGATGAGAATCTGGAAAAATTGAGAAACGCAAGAACACATGAAGAAATAATTAATGTACTTACTACAAAAGTATTAAATTGATTTCTAAATATTCAGCATCGGCAGTTTTTCTGAAATTTTTAAAATTATTTCATGAGGAATCTACAATCGCAGAAATGAATAGAGGTAGTTTTGTGTGTTTCACATGAAACATAATATAATTTTCAGGTAGTTTTTTCATTGGTTTCAAGCCGTCGTTAAAAGCTCTCACAACTCGAATCTTTAGTTTACAGACAAACTTTATTTGGAATAAAATACTTCAATCCACTTCAGTGTTTCAAGGTAATTATTGGAAGCATCCCATAAAATAAAACCATCAGCAGGACAACTTTCGATAGCTTTAATCTGAGCGTATATATATTCAGGTTTGTAATTGACTTCCCAATTATTTGCCTGGATATAGGGAATAACTTTGCACATTTTATTTGAATTTTTCCGGGTTAATTTCGTGCCCTTATACATTAGATAAAATGGTTCGTTATGAGCGTTTTCTCGATAAGCAAAATTATCAGCAAAATGAGATGAATAGATCATGGGATGAATTGCATCGAGATGTTTGGTCATTCTTTTAATGTCCTGACCTGTATTGGCAACATCTTTTTTGCTTTGCCAGGCAACAATGGCAAAAACATCCCCTGTTAATTTCACATCATATTTTAAACAGATTTTTTTTGCTCTGTAAATAATATCTTCGATAATATCCGATTTTTGCCTGAAAACATAAAGACTGTCTTTTAAGGCAGTTTCCTGATCTTCTTTTTGAAAATAAAAAAATGCTTCATTTATATTGCCCTGAGTCGGAAATCTGACATAATCCATCTGGATTTCATCGATATTCGTTTGTGCTACTTTTTCAATAAGCTCCAACAATTCCTTCTGAACTTCCGGATTGGAAGAATCGAGCCAGGAAGGTTTTCCTTTATTGCTTTCCTGCCAGACAGAATTATCTATTTTCTTCGGTCTCAAGGTAGGATCATTTTGAGCCAGAAATCGATCATGAAACATTACTATCCTAGCTACAGCTCGCATCTTATTATCGTGTAATTTAGCAACAGTTTTTTCCACATCGATGATTGGCAATACCCTTCGCTGACGCATCGTATCCTGATAAGATATTTTAAGAAAAATATTTCCATTCATATCTTTCAGGTCGAATACAACTGTGTTTATGCCTGTTTTTTTTGCTTGATCTAAAATCGGTTGGAGTTTTTTTGAAGCAATAGTATATGCGTTTAAATACATACCTTTAATAAATTCTGGATAAGATTTCCGATTGAAATTCTGTTTCGAAATTTCTTCTTTTTTTAATAAAGTTTTTTGAGTCTTTTCGTTTTCAGTCTTTTCAGTTTTTTGAGTGCAATTTGTAAATAAAAACAGAATGAAAAATAAGAAAAATAGTTTATATTTATTCATAATTGTTTTGAAACGATCGTTATAAGAAGTTTTAGTTCGAACAATATCCAAAATAAAAAAAGGGTGATTTGATCACCCTTATTTTTTTGTTAAACTTAACCTGACCAATGCTCGTTTTAATGATGCTTCTGCTCGTCTGAAATCTATTCCTTCGGTTGGATTTTTTAATCTTTTTTCCGCTCTTTCCTTTGAAGATTCAGCTCGTTTGGTTTTTATTTCAGTCGAACTTTCAATAGTTTCACAGACAATTTTTATGCTATTATTCTCTACTGTCACAAAACCATCATGGATTGCAAAATCAGTTATTTGTGTTCCTTTGTATAGATGAAGAATTCCAGGTCTGATTTTTGTGATAAAAGGAGTATGTTCGGAAGATACTCCAAAATCTCCATCAACTCCTGGAATGATGATATGATCATATTCACCGCTGATCTTTATTTTAGACGGCTGGATTACCTGAATATTTATTTTAGACATTTTTCATTAATTTTTTTGATCTTTCTTCTGCTGAATCGATGTTTCCAACATAAAGGAATGCCTGTTCCGGCCAATCATCGCAGTCACCATTTATAATGGCTTTAAATCCTTCAATCGTATCTTTTAAAGTAACATATACTCCCGGAGTATTTGTAAATTCTTCTGCGACAAAGCAAGGTTGAGAGAAAAATCTTTCTAATTTTCTGGCTCTGCTGACCGTTAATTTATCTTCTTCGGACAGTTCATCCATACCGAGAATTGCAATAATATCCTGCAGATCTTTATATTTCTGGATAATTCTTTGAGTTTCCCGGGCTACAAAATAATGTTCTTCTCCAATAATTTTAGGATCAAGAATACGACTGGTAGAATCAAGAGGATTAACAGCCGGATAAATTCCCAGCTCGACAATTCTTCTATCAAGCACTGTTGTTGCGTCAAGGTGGGAAAAAGTCGTAGCAGGTGCCGGATCAGTTAAATCATCAGCCGGAACATAGATCGCCTGCACAGATGTAATGGAACCATCTTTGGTGGAAGTGATCCTTTCCTGGAGTTCACCCATTTCAGTCGCCAGAGTTGGTTGATAGCCAACTGCTGAAGGCATTCTGCCCAAAAGAGCAGAAACTTCTGAACCAGCTTGTGTGAAACGGAAAATATTATCGATAAAAAGCAGAACATCTTTTTTGGAAACATCCCGGAAATACTCGGCAATTGTCAAACCTGAAAGTCCAACTCTTTGACGGGCTCCCGGAGGTTCGTTCATCTGACCGAAAACCATAGCAGTTTTTTCCAAAACTCCGGATGCTTTCATTTCCAACCAGAGATCGTTTCCTTCTCGAGTTCTCTCTCCAACTCCGGAAAAGACAGAAAAACCACCGTGTTCGATCGCAATATTCCTGATCAGTTCCTGGATCAGAACTGTTTTACCAACGCCTGCTCCACCAAAAAGACCAATTTTTCCACCTTTTGAATACGGCTCTATCAAATCAACGACTTTCAGACCTGTTTCCATGATCTCGTCTTCTGTGGAAAGATTTTCAAAAAAAGGAGCCTGACGATGGATCGGGTATCTCTCTTCAGCTTTCACCGGACCTTGTTCGTCGATCGGCTCTCCCACAACATTAAGAATTCTTCCTAATACTCCTTCGCCAACCGGAACAGAGATCGGCTCACCTGAATCTGAAACTTTATAATTCCTGACCAGACCATCAGTTGAGTCCATGGCAACTGTTCGCACTTTATTTTCACCAAGATGCATCTGGACTTCCAGAACCAGATCCGGGTGTCCTTCTCTTTTGATTTTCAGAGCATTATGAATAGCAGGCAGATGACCTTCAGGGAATTCTACATCAACTGTTGGTCCTATTATCTGGATAATTTTTCCTTCAACCATTATTTACCTCATATTTAATATTATTTCAAAGCTTCCGCTCCGGAAGCAATTTCAATTATTTCTTTAGTTATCGCTGCCTGTCGAGCACGATTATAAAATAAAGTCAGGCTACCTATCAATTCGGTTGCATTTTCAGTTGCGGAATCCATAGCAGTCATTCTGGCGCCTTGTTCAGCAGCAGAAGATTCCAGCATGATTCTCCAGATCTCAACATTGATGTATTTTCTGCTTAATTCCTCAATGATCGTTTTTTCATCAGGTTCATAAATAAAATCGAGAGATGATATTTCTTCCGATTCCACTGGAATGACAGGCAACAGTTGCTTGACTACAATATCCTGTTGTATTGCAGATTTAAACTCATTATAAAGAACTTCGATTTTTGTATAATTTTCTCTTAAAAAAAGTTCGAGTAAAAACGAAGCAACTTCTCTGGAAACACTGAAATCCATCTCATTGAAAAGGCCAATATATTTTTCTTTAATTTTATTAGTTATGTGTTTTTTTAGAAAATCATAACCTTTTTTGCCGATACAAATTACTTCTGTTTCGGGATTTTTGTTCAAGTAGTGAATGGCTTTCCTGATAATATTGGAATTAAATGCCCCGCATAATCCTCTATCGGAAGTAACAACAAGGAAAGCTTTTTTCCCCTTATCCGGAATATCGACAAGCAAAGGATGCTGGTTTTTTGTGTTTTTCCGCTTTAAAGTCTGGAGCATAACATTGATATGATCAGCATACGGTCGCGCTTGTTCAATGTTGTTCTGAGCTTTTCTCAATTTGGAAGCAGCTACCATTTTCATGGCATTGGTAATCTGCTTGGTACTTTTAACGCTTTCAATTCTGGTCTTAATGTCTCTAATGTTCGGCATTTTTTATTATCCACTAATTACACAAATCATTTCTTTTATAAAACATCCACGAATTTCACAAATTCATGGTTTTTTGCTCTAACACCATTCTAACAAAATTTATCAACATTCCAATTCCTTCTATTTTTTTGATTTATTTCAAACAATGATCATCCAATAATTACACAAATTATTTTATTCCCAATCGTGGATTGGGAACAATGATTATTTTTTTGTTTTAATTCGAGTAATTCGTGAAATTCGTGGACAGTTCATCAAAATTTCTCGATAACTTTCTGACAGATTTTTTTCATTTTTTCTGTAACTTCATCTGTGATCGAACCTTTTATAAGTTCTTCCATGAAGTCTTTATATTCGGAATCGAGGATTGAGAAAAGTTCTTCTTCAACTTTTTTGATCTCATTGATCTCGATTTTATCAAGCATACCCTGGTTTGCCATAAATATGATAAAAACTTGTTTAGCCACAGGAAGCGGAACATATTGATCCTGTTTTAAAATTTCGACAAGTCGAATACCTCGCCTCAGTTGAGCTTGAGTAGCTTTATCAAGGTCCGAACCGAATTTAGCAAATGCTTCTAATTCTGTATACTGAGCCAGATCTAGACGAAGCTGCCCGGTTACACCTTTCATCACTTTGATCTGTGCGTTTCCTCCCACCCGGGAAACAGACAGTCCGGCATTGATCGCGGGACGAACTCCGGAATAGAAAAGACGACTGCTCAAATATATCTGACCATCGGTAATGGAAATCACATTCGTTGGAATATACGCAGTTATATCATCAGCTTGTGTTTCGATGATAGGAAGAGCAGTGAGAGAACCTCCACCCAGTTCATCACTTAATTTAGAAGCTCTTTCCAGAAGTCTTGAATGAAGATAAAATACATCACCTGGATATGCTTCTCGTCCGGGAGGTCGTCTTAAAAGCAGGGAAATCTGTCGATACGAAACAGCATGTTTGGAGAGATCATCATAAATTATCAAAGCATGTTTTCCATTATCGCGGAAAAATTCACCCATTGTAACTCCGGAATAAGGAGATAGATATTGCAAAGAAGCAGATTCGGAAGCTGAAGCGGAAACGATGATCGTATAATCCATCGCTCCGTGTAATTCCAGTGTTTTTACGATTTTTGCAACTGAAGATTTTTTCTGACCGATAGCAACATAAATACAGATTACATCAGTACCTTTCTGGTTTATAATTGTGTCGATCCCAATCGCAGTTTTTCCTGTTTGCCTGTCACCAATGATAAGTTCTCGTTGTCCTCTTCCGATCGGGATCATAGAATCTATAGATTTCAAACCGGTTTGCAGAGGTTCTTTCACAGGTTGTCGCTGGATAATTCCGAGTGCTTTTCTTTCCACAGGCATAGATTTTTCGGATTTGATCGCACCTTTACCATCAATCGGTTCACCGAGAGCATTGACAACACGGCCAAGCATTGCTTCTCCCACCGGAACCTGCAGGATCTGCTTTGTTCTTTTAGCAATATCACCCTCTTTGATTTTCCTGGTTTCTCCAAAGAGAATGCAACCGACATTATCTTCTTCCAGATTCAAAGCCATACCCACAACATCTCCGGGAAATAATATCATTTCACCAGCCATAACATTGTTCAAACCGTAAACACGAGCAATTCCATCTCCAACTTGAACGACTTTTCCGGTTTCTTCAATATCGATCTCAAACTTGAAATCGTTGATCTTTGCTTTTAATATCGAACTTATTTCATCTGGTTGTATTTTCATTCCGACCTCGTTATTTTAATTTTATTGATTTATGCAAAAATGATTGTTTTTGTCATTATGAGGAATTCTTCGTGCTTTTCTTTCGAAGGGACTCCAACGATATACGAGATTCTTCGGGAGATTATCTCCGGATGAAACCTCATAATGACATTTTTTTTCATTTTTTTACTCTCTTAAATTTTCCCTTAAAAAGGGATAATTATTTATCTCCTGCGGAGATGCTGAACTTCTTGAAATTCAAGGAGACAATTCGGATTTATTATTTCACTTCAGATACAATATTCTTAAATTTGATCAAATTATTTCTGATCGAACCATCTATGACAAGAGATTCGGTTGATGCAATAAAACCTCCGATAATATCCGGATCGATGGTAATATCGAGGATTAAATCTTTTTTGATAATATCTGCAATTATTGATTTCATTTTTTTCAGGACCTCATCGGGATGTTTGTGAGCAATTTTCAAATGCACTTTTTCTTGTTTCTTTTTCTCTAAAATTATAGATTCAAGTTCTGTTAAAATTTCCCGGATAATGATGAATTTGTGTTTTTGGACCAGAAGTTGAAAAAGGTTATTCCAGATTTTCTGATTATTGCTTATTCTGCTGATTTCTTTAATAATTTCGATTCTTCTCTTTGGAGGGTAAAGTAACGAATCTGCAGTTTTAATGACTTCCGGATTATCTGAAAAAAACTTATTCAATAAAGATATATCATTTAAGAAAGAAGTTGAATCTTCTGAAATGTTCTCCATGACAGCTTTCGCATATCTTTTGGCGATCAGTTTGTTCTTCACTTATTTCCCCGTTCGGAAATCATTTTTTTGATCATATCCTGATCATTGTTTTCATCCATTTTTTTGGATAGGAATTTCGCCGATAGCTCGGAAACCATCTCAGCTAATTCCGTCTTTATTTCTCCGATCGCTTTAATCTTTTCATGCTCGATCATTTCCTCCGTTTCCTGCATGATCTTCTTCTCGTGATCTTTGGCATCACCGATGATTTCATTTGCTTGAAGTTCTGCATCACTACGAGCTTTTTTTTTCATTTTCCGGATTTCTTCAGCAGAAAGTTTTAATTCGTTTTCTTTTTTCTGAACAAGTTGATTTGCCTTTTTTTTAAATTCATCAGCTTCGTTAAGGTCTGCAGCAATCTGTGCTTTTCTTTCTGCCAGGAATTTCTTCGCTGGTTTATAAAGCAGTCCATTTAAAATTATCAAAAGAATAATAAAATTCAGGATCACAATGATGATCGAATAATCTATATTAATCATAAAATCTCCACTTTTTCAGCCGAGGATTCCGTAAAACGAACATCCCTGTTTGTTATTCTTCACAAGCAGGACAGTGTACGGCTTGAGATACTTTTCCCGTGTGCTGATATTTATTCAAGTTTTGCTGAATTTCTGAATTTCCAATATTCCCTATCAGGCTTTTCTAAAAATTCGATTTCTCAACTTGGGCAAGTTGATTTACGATTTTCATTCAATCCTGAAATCGGGAAAGATAAAGATTAATGATAGGAGCTTAAAATAAAATCCCCAAATCATTAAATCAACAAGTGCATTTAGGTCGAGAAAATCAATAAAAGAGCAATAACCAGCGAGTAAATACCTGTCGATTCGGAAACAGCCTGACCAACCAGCATGGTTCTGGTGATCAAACTGGCATTTTCCGGTGAACGAGCAATACCTTCACAGGCTTTTCCAGCCACGAATCCTTCGCCAACTCCGGGGCCTAATGCTCCCATTCCCATACACATACCGGCTCCCAGAAGAGCTGCTGCTTTGGCGATTCCTTGAGCAATTGTTAAATCCATTTTTCCTCCGTATATTCTTATACTTTTTTATCTATTTATCAACCTTCCGAATGATTGGAAACCTTCGGAATGGTTATTTTTCGAGACTGTCTATTTCGACTCGTCTTCATTATGAGTCGAATAAATTTACACTTTTATTTCCGACCATTGCGAAGGTCTCGTAATCTTGATTGAGATTTTGGAAGAATTTCAAGATTATCCTCAATCGTTCGTAAGGTATAATATTAAACTGCAAATATTAATAAAAAGGCAACGACCAATGAATAGATCGCTGTCGATTCCGAAACTGCTGCTCCCAAAAACATTGTTCTCATCACATTCGGTCGTTCAGCGGGAAATCTTCCCAACATATCATTTGCTCTACCGGCAACATAACCAATTCCCGCACCGGGACCAATTGTTCCCAATCCGATTGCAGAACCAGCTCCTAAAAAGGCGATAGTTTTAACCATAATTCTACCGATCGAAATACCTTCCGGTTGGTTTGGAGATGAATATAATAATAGTAGAGAAACAACGAGAGCAAAGATCGCTGATGTCTGGGAAAGCGCCTGTCCGATCAGCATATTTCCCATTATGGCATTTCCGTGTTTCGGCATTCTACCGATCGATTTACAGGCTTGTCCTCCGGAATATCCTGCTCCCAGAGATGGTCCGACCGATCCGATTCCCATCGCAATTCCGGCTGCTAAAAGAGCAGCAGCTTTATACCAGCCACCTTTGGCTACATCAAATCCGCCATAAATAAGTAACATCGAGACGACTAAGGCAAAAATCCCGGCAGTTTGAGCGGCAGCCTGACCGATGAGCATAGTGCGGAAGATATCTTCATTTGCCTTTGGTTGTTTCATGATCGCCAGAGAACCTTCTCCTGCGATTATTCCGGAACCGATCCCGGTTGTAATAGCACCGATACCAACACAAATTCCTGCTCCGAGATAAGCTGCGATTTGTATATATTCTACGGGAAAGTTCATTTCTACTCCGAAATCTCAACCCCGATATAAGTCAGGGCGAGCATCGTGAAAACAAAAGCCTGGATACTTCCTACAAACATTCCGAAAAAGAGATTTAATCCAATTGGTAAAAGGACAAATTTTACGAGCGATGAAACAACGAGAATAATGATCGCTCCTCCTAAAATATTTCCAAATAAACGGAATGAGATAGAAACGACTTTAGACATCTCACCCACAAGATCTAATAAAAATAAAGGATTTTTTACAGGATTAACATAATTACTCAGATGTCCCCAAAGCCCTTTAACTTTGATGGCAGTAGCGTGAACAACGATAACAGCGATAAATCCTAATCCGAGCGGAACATTCAAATTACGGGTTGGTTCCATAAATCCCGGAATGGGGATCATTCCAATAATATTACAGATCCAGATAAAGAGGAATAAACTAACGATGTAGGGAGTGTAATGCACCCGTCCTTTACCGAGAGTGTCTTGAACGAAATCTTCAAAAAGTCCGTAGATAAGTTCGAAAATTATTTGTGGTTGAGAAGGTTTTTTGTAGAGTCTTTTCCTGATCAGAAAAGCCAATCCGAGAAGCAGAATATCGACAATTAACAGCATTCGGATGAGATTAAAAGCACCGATCGCACTGTTTTCTCCAAAGATATTTTTAACGATGTTATATATTTTTTTACTGCCATAAATTTCCGGGGTTTCACCGGTCTGTCTGTAATATTCGTCGATCTGGAATTCTTCCGTAATCTTTTCCTGCAGGTCAAAATGGCTTTTAACATTTCTGAATACGAATTTTCCATCATCAAATCCTATCTGTAATTTCTTGGAAAAACTTCCGGAAATTACAACAAGAGCAATTTCAATAATGAAAAAAATCAAAAAAATCTTTTTTAGAGAACCTTTCTTTTTTGCCATTTCAACCTCTGAAATATCTGTTTTTCCGAATTCTCTCGAATATCTCGTTTACAAAAATCGCCATTTGTGAAGCCAGCAATCCCAATCCGAAAATAATGATATCCGGCTTGATCAGATAAATGATCAATAACGAAAAAATAATTAAAAACGAATATCGTAATAACGAACCCTTAATGGATTTCAGTTTTGCCTTGGAAGCATATAAATCTATGCTTTTCTTCACATTTTGTGCCAACCACAGAAAATTGACAATACTTGCGAAAGAACCTGCAATCCAGCCTATAGACTGCTTGAAAAACAACGGCAAACTCAAAATTGCTAAGATGTTTGTCAAGAAAATTATAATTAGAATTCGTCTTATATATTCTTTGTTTTTCATATTATGAAATATTTCAATCGGTTATTTTCCTATAAATCTTTTGATCAATTTGTAAGAAGCATAAAATCCGGAAAAAACTCCGAGTAAAGTTCCGATCCCTGTTAAAATTCCATTGGTTTGGAGTTTTTTATCAAGGTAAAGAAAAAGAAAGAAAAATATGAGCAGGGAAATTATAAATGTTAATCCAACCTGGGTTATTAAACTGATGTATGTCAGCAGTTCGTTGTTAATCAGTTTTTTGTTCTTTTTGAAGATCATCGGTTTTTATCGTTTCCATTACCTGGTTTTCATTTTGCATGGAACAATTTCCATTGAAAATCGCACCTGTATTGATCCTTAAAATTCTGGCTATTATATCTCCATTCAAATTAGCAGATTTATCCAGTTCCAGTGATTCTTCAGCAACAATATTTCCTTTAACTTTTCCTGAAACCAGACATTCTTTTGCTTTAATATCCGACTTTGCTATTCCAGATGAACCGATAGTCACAAAGCCGTCTGATTCAATTTTTCCTTCGACTTCTCCATCGACACGAACTCCCCCTTTGACGAAAAGAGAACCTGTAACCTTGCTGTCTTTTCCAATTATCGTGGAAAGTTCGACTTCTCTGTTTTTTGCCATAATATCTCCTATATTATAACTTTGTGAAAATCCTAATGAAGAAATTCCTGAGGATAGCTTCCACAAAGATTGATTCTACTTGTCATTATGAGTTTTCAAAAAAGATATACTCTCGAAGGATCTTCGACGCCAGAATAATTACCCTCAAACAGATATCTGAGATTCCTCGGTAGAAAAACAAGAAGAAAACCCGGAATGACAAAAACACCCAACATTACTAATTCTTCATTGCGGAAGATTTTTTAACACGGTAGCCGGATCAATATTCTCACCATTTACCATAATTTCAAAATGGAGATGAGGAGCAGAACTATTTCCACTCGAACCGACAAGTCCAATCGTCTGACCTTTTTCAACGCAAATTTCCGGATCCACCAATGTTTTTGCCAGATGAGCATAAAAAGAGGAGTACTCATTAAGATGATCGATAATAATGATTTTTCCGAAATATTTATCCTCGTAAACGGATAAAATTTCTCCAGCAGCCGAAGAAACAACTTCTGTTCCCATTGCAGCAGCAAAATCGAGTGCTGAGTGTTTTTCCGAATATTTCTGACTGATCGCATATTCACCTTTTATCGGGATCAGGTCAGGAGTAAATCGGATTTTCTTTTCATATTGAATTAACTCTTCCTGTAATTCTTCTTTCGAGATCTTCAGTATTTTTTCCTCATTCTTTTTTTTCTGTTCATTTAAATAATCATTGAGAACTTTTTTCATCTTATCTGTTTTGGAGAGAGGTTCATATTCATCTTTCCGAAGACTTTGAATTTGTTTTCCAAGTTCTTTCAGATAAATATCTGTTGATTCCAATTCCTGCTTAAAATGAAGGTTTTCCAATTTTAATTTTCTGTTTTCTTTAAAGGAAAAAATAATGATCAGCAATAAAAATAGGATGAGAAAGATAATTAAATATTTTTTCATTTTTTTTCAAATCCGCTTAAAAGTTGATCAAATTCTTCTTTTGAAGAATAAAAAAAAGTGATCTTTCCTTTGTTGTTCTTACCGGAAATTCGGACTTTCACTTTAAAGATATTATTCAGTCGTTCTTCAAGATGATAGATTTTGGAATTTTCCGTTATTTCTTCATTGATTTTTTGAACAGAGCCCGTTTCCCTAATCCTTTTTGCATCGCTTTCTGCTTTCCGAACGGAAAGGCTGTTTTCAACAATATAATTTGCGAATTCCTCTTGCAATTTCTCATCAATCTGCAAAATCGCGCGAGCATGACCGGAAGAAAGTTTTCCGTCAAGAACCATCTGTTTTATGTTTTCATTCAATTTCAATAACCGGATGGAATTGGAGATCGTTGTTCTTTCTTTGCCTATAATTTCAGAAATTTGGGAGTGCGTTAATCCGAAATCTTCGCTTAATTGGTGAAAGGCAATTGCTTCCTCGATCGCATTCAAGTCTTCACGCTGAATATTTTCAATAATTGCGAATTGCAGTTGTTCTCTCGGAGACACACTTCTGATGATCACTGGAATTTCGTCAAAACCTGCAATTCTGGCTGCTTCCAATCTTCTTTCGCCTGCGATCAATTCATATTCTGATCTATCTTTTTTGGTGACGATTATAGGTTGGATCAAACCGTTTTCCTGTAGCGATTTTGCCAATTCCCGGAGCTTATCTTCTTTGAAGACTTTTCTCGGCTGGAAACGATTCGGCTTGATAAAGGCGACTTTGACTGTCGTTATACCTGTCGTTTTATCAATCGCTTCCGGACCGGAATCGATCAAAGCATCTAAGCCTCTTCCTAATTTTGACATCTTGACATTACTTCCTTTGCAAAATTCAGGTAATTTTGCGAACCTGATGATTTTATATCATAATGAAAAATCGATTTACCGAAGCTGGGAGCTTCACTCAACTTAACATTTCTATGAATGATCGTGGAAAAAGTCTGATCCTGGAAATACCTGCGGACTTCTTTAGCGACCTGGTGCGAAAGATTCAATCTGCGATCGAACATGGTCAGCAGAATTCCGAGAATGTTCAAATCCGGATTCAGATTTTTTTTGATCAATCTGATCGTTGTCAGCAATTGGCTCACACCTTCGAGAGCATAATATTCGCATTGAATAGGAACGATCACATCCGAACAAACAGTTAAAGCATTAACTGTCAATAAACCAAGAGATGGCGGACAATCGATGATGATATATTCATATTTTCCATTTATTTCCGTAAGTGCGTGTTTGAGTTTATGCTCGCGTGAATATTCCTTTACCAGCTCGATTTCCGCTCCGCTTAAATTCGTATTTGAAGGAGCAATATCGAGTTTTGCCAGTAAGGGAGATTTTTTAATTATTGCATCGATGGAAACACTTCCAACCAGAGCTTCATAAATATTTGGATTTTCTTTGTCAATTCCAATTCCGCTCGAAGTATTTCCCTGCGGATCAAAATCTATCAGTAAGGTGTTTTTTTCATAAATTGCCAAAGCCGACGATAGATTTATCGCGGTTGTAGTTTTACCAACACCTCCTTTCTGATTTACGATCGTTATTATTTTTTTCATGTTTATTTTAATGTATCGGAATTTCAAAATTAGCCACAGAGTCACAGAGATCACAGAGATTTTTTATTTTGCATTTCAATTTTCTGAATTCCCGTTTCCTTTTCCTGTTTCCAATTGTATTTTTTAATCAATTTATAAAGTTATGTTCTTGCTTAAAGCACCAGGAGACAATCTTTATAATAAATTTTTTAAATATAAAGTTACTCCTTTTCAATTTCAATTATCTTTCTTACTCCGATTTCCTTTTGCGAAACATCATAAATTTTATATTTTTCAAACAATTTGAGATCATCCAGGATTTTGCTTTTATAGAGAATGATCTTCCCATTTTTATGCAGAATCTCAAACATCTTTTTTCTGTATTTCGGAAGGATCTTTACCGAACGGCAAACAATAAAATCAAAAAATCCACCCCTTTCTTTATCCAAATCTTCAAGCCGTGAAACAATCGTGAAACACCTTTTCAAGTCAAGTTTTTTGATTATGTTTTTCAAAGAATTTATTTTCTTTTGTTTCGAGTCTAATAAATACATCTCTGACTTGGGAAATAAAATTTTTAGGGGAATTCCCGGCAATCCTCCGCCGGTTCCGAGATCAAGTATTTTTTTATCAGAAAAATCAAAAAAATCTATTGGTAAAAGAGAGTCGAGAAAATGAACCGTCCAATAATCTTCAATCCCAGTTTTCCGGGAAATGAGATTTATTTTTGCATTTTCCAAAACAAGTAACTTCCAATAGTTCTCGAATGACAGCAGCATTTCTTCCCATTTTTCAGGATATTTTTCTACCAAAAATTTCTTAAAAATCTCTCTTTTCATATCCTGCAGGTTTTGAATATATCGTTGAGTGTCAAGCCAAAGTTATGAAAAGCAGGCATACCCCCAAAATTATCTAAAAAATTGGTAATCATCAATAAAGATTTATAATTTGATTAGAAGCCCACAAATTTATTTGTGGGAAAAATTAAACAAATCCTTTTAAATGAACCATTTTAATGGTTTTCACTTTATTTGAAAACGGTTGAAACCGTTAGTTTTTTTCCCGAATCATATTCCCACAAATAAATTTGTGGTTTTCTTTAAACAGTAATTTTCAAGGCAATTAATCTTCTTATATTCTTTCGATTCATAAAGTTAGAATTCTTATTTCTACAAATTTTGGGGGTATGTTTGAAAGTTATGAAAAGTAAGAATGCTGACGAGTTGAACAAAATTCGACATGTATCGGTTTTTAAAATGTTGGAATAACTAAATCGTAAGGTTATTCCTGTTGTTTGTTTTGTTCGTTGCTAATTTTCCTTGTTTTCTAAATAAAATTTGACAATAACTCACTCATATTTATTTTCAACTTTTGGATGGAATTTGAAGATGAGAAGCGTTGAGATTTATGTTTCCGGTCGGGTGCAAGGTGTTGGCTATCGATATTTTGTAGTCAGTAAAGCAAATATGTATAAGATAAAAGGCTACACGAAAAACATGTATGATGGTAGAGTAAAAATCATTGCTTGCGGAGATAAATTGAATCTTGATCTATTCATCCAAGAATTGCGGAAAGGACCAACTTTTGCCCGAGTAAAAAATCTCGAAATATCTGATCTGACCGCTTCAACTCATTATGATAACTTCAGAGTGGAATTCTGAAAATAATGTTTTTAACACGCGCCAAAAAGCAAAAAAATAATCATCCAAAAAGGATAAACTCTTTTTTGCTCAAACTTCCTTTTCTCTGCCTGATTTTCTTTTCCTATGTCGAGATATTTTCTCTATCCAGTAATCCGAAATATTTTACACCTTCAAAAAAATACCACTATGTGAGAAAAGGTGAAACTCTAAAAGAGATTAGCGAAAAATATTCTATCTCTATCGAGAATTTAAAGTTATTCAATAATTTGAGTTCTGATAAAGTTTTTATCGGACAGAAGATCTACTTGATTCCCAAACCTCAAAAAAAAAGCGAATTTGTTACAATTCGACCAATTCCTAAATGTAAATACCATGTCGTGAAACCTCGAGAATCGATCTATCGAATTTCCAAAATGTATGATCTCGGAATTCTCGATATTGTGGAATTTAATGACTTGAGCACACTTTCTTTGAGTGCAGGACAGAAAATATGGTTAGAAGCTGCCCATACAGAAGTCCCTTCAAAAAAAATTGAAGAAACAAATGAACAGGAAAGAATTTTGCAGGAATCGGATTTATCTGAAGAAAAAAAGATTCCTGAAAAACCTGTTTCTAAAAAAGAACTATTTTTGCCTGTTAAAGGTCAGGTAACTTCCGAATTCGGGATGCGAAATGGAAGACGGCATAAAGGAATCGATATTGCGGCTCCAATCGGTGAGCCGATTTTTGCTGCTTTGGATGGAAAAGTTGCTTTTGCCGGAACTCAAAAGGGTTATGGCAATGTCGTTATTTTAGAACATGATGATTTTGTGATGACGGTTTATGCTCATAATGAAACGAATCTGGTAAGATTGGGTGAAGAAGTAAAAAAAGGTCAGCCAATTGCTACTCTTGGAAATACGGGAACTACAACGGGTTCACATCTTCATTTTGAATATCGCAACAAAGGGAAAGCCATAAATCCGAGAGAAGTGCTTCCTGACTTTTAATATATGGAGTTAATAATGAATAAAATTTCCGGCACATTCCTTATCGGAGAAGTATCCAAAAAATTAGGTATCCACGATCAAACTATCAGAATGTACGAAAGAAAACATTTGATAAAACCGCAAAGAACTGAAAATAAAACACGAATTTTTTCTAAAAAGGACATTCTAAAAATAAATATTATTATCACTTTGACCCAGGAAATCGGTTTAAATCTGTCCGGGGTGAAAATTGTTTTCTCTCTCTCAAAAAAACTGAAAATGTCTGATGATGAACTTCTCGACTTTATTTATGACCATAAAAATGAATTTCAAATTTGAAATAATTGACTTAAAATCATAATTTTCAGAAATAGGAACAGACTTGAAAAAAAGAGTTCTAAATCATTCAAGGAATCATTAATGGCAGAAAATGTTTTTGAAGATAAAGCCTTGCAAAGTTATTTGAACCAGATTTCCAAGATCAAGACTTTGTCCAGGGAAGAGGAAAATAAGATAGCACAACGAGCAAAAAAAGGGGATAAAGAAGCAATCAACAAACTGGTGCAGTCCAATTTGAAATTTGTGGTCAAAATTGCAGCTCGTTATCAAAACCGTGGATTAACATTAGCAGAATTAATCAGCGAAGGAAATATGGGATTGATCAAAGCAATCGAAAAATTTGAGCCTGAAAAAGACAACAAACTTATTTCTTATGCTGTTTGGTGGATAAAACAGAGAATCCTTTTTGCTCTCGCTGAAAAGACAAATGTGATCCGAATGCCGTTGGGAAAAGCAAACATTGCCAATAAAATAAAAATAGCTAAAGAGAAAGTTTTCAGTGAAACCGGAGAGAAAGCAACGATCGAAGAAATTTCTGAAATGACAGACCTCGATAAGAAAGCTATAAATAAAATCAGCAAACAAGCAGTTAATACTGTTTCTTTAGAAGAACCGAGCTATACCAGTAAACACGACGCTGTAACCGTAACAGAATTTCTTGAAGATATGGACACTCTTGATCCTAAAACCCTTTATTATCGGGATAAAGTAAAAGAAAGAATCAATAATTCTATCAGGAAATTACCTTCCCGTGATGCTTTGATCGTCAAAGAATATTTTGGTCTCGACAGCGGTAAAGGGAAAAATTTTGCCCAGATCGGGGAAGAACTCGGATTATCCCGTGAAAGAGTTCGACAGATCCAGAAAAAAGCTCTGCAAAAAATCATGCAGGAAGCATATAAAGAAGCAGAAAAGGATATAGATTATTTGATCTGAACAAAATTTTATTTTTTCAAGTTAACTGTCTAAAATAAATACAGTCATATCCCCAAAATTTTCTATGAAATTTGTAATCATCAATACAGATTTAATATTTGATAAGAAACCCACAAATTTATTTGTGGGAAAGATTCAAATAAATTCTTTTAAATGAACCATTTCAATGGTTTTATTTTATTTGAAAAACGGTTGAAACCGTTGCTTTCTCTTCCCGAATCATATTCCCACAAAT
>DRTC01000257.1 GCA_011372345.1 Candidatus Cloacimonadota bacterium | reverse complement strand
TTTCAAATCACCGTTTTTGTAATTGATGGTAAATCCGATAATGTTTTGTTCCGAATCGATGCCTTTGGGAACATCTACTATCTCTCCGATCTCCGAAATTTGAGAAAGCAGAATTTTTTCCCCATCCGGTAAAACAAATTCATCCGTCATATTTTATATCCAAAAAATTTTATGTAGAATTTAATAACATTTTTTGAACCAAATTGATTAATTGGTTGAATAATGGGAAAAAATGGAAATTGAAGATTATGTATGTCTTTATTATTTAATAAAATAGATTGGAGGAAAATAGTTTATACATAGTAATTTCTATAATGATTTAATTGAGGGGATAAGTATAATTCTGCGAATCTGCTATAGCAGAATCGCACACTTGCAGGAAAAAAGGTAAGAAAACAACTGGACTTCATCGCGGAGCAGATGGAGTTCAGTTTTAGCATCGACAAAGAGACTCGACTTGCTACGACCGAAGGAAGTGCGAGTTGAGTCTTTCAAGTGTTTCAAGATTGTCCTCGACTCGCACTTCGTAGCAAGTCGAGTCCAATCTTATTTAATATTTTCTGATTTTGATCTTATATTTTTTTAATCTTCGGATCAAAGAATCTCGAGATATTTTCAGAAGTCCGGCTGCTCTGGTTTGATTAAAACCTGCAATTTCCAGAACTTTCCGGAGATGTTGGATTTCCATGTTCTCAAGACTCAAATCCTCGTTTTTCTTAATATCTTCTTCTAATTCCTTTTTTACTGGAAAAAGATTAGGAATACTGAAATCGGAAAATTCCAGAACCGGTTTATTACAATGGATAAGAGCATTTTCTACGATATTTTTCAGTTCGCGCACATTTCCCGGAAATTCATAGTTTTTTAGATTATTGATAAGTGTCGGATCAATATCCGGGACAGGTTTTTTTAGTTCCAGGGAAATTTTTTTCACATAATAGGCAAATAAAGGTTCGATATCATCCTGTCTTTCCCGTAAGGGAGGAATTTTAATGACCATGGTATTTAATCGATGAATAAGATCAAGCCTGAACTTATTATCCTGAACCAGTTTAAAAATATCTTTGTTGGTTGCAGAAATGATCCTGAAATCCACAGCCAACTGCTTTTGTCCTCCAATCCGGGTGATCTTTTTATCTTCAATAACTCGTAATAATTTTGCCTGCAACCTGATCGGCATATCAGCAATTTCATCGAGAAACAAAGTTCCTTTATCTGCAATTTCCAGAAATCCTTTTTTATTATTTAAGGCTCCTGTAAATGCACCTCTGACATGACCGAAAAATTCACTTTCAATCAGAGTTTCGGGGATTGCACTACTATTCACAACACAAAAATAATTTTCTTTTCGTTCACTCGCATAATGAATTATACGGGCAACGATCTCTTTACCGGTTCCGCTTTCCCCAACGATCATTACATTTGTGTTTTTATATTTTGCAGCTGTCATTGCCTGTTTCAGGACATTTGTTATTTGTTCACTTTGACCGACAACTTCGTTCTGGATCAATTTTTCTAATTCTTCGGAAATCAAAGAGCTGAATTTTTTCGTTTGTCGATATCGTTTTACAGCTCTTTTGTATTTAGAAGATATTCTTTTTTCTTTAAGATATTTTTTTAGGGCTAATTCGATGGTTGAATATAATTCTCTTTCCTTAAAAGGTTTGATTATATAACCGAAGGGATTGGTTTTTATAGCTTTTGAAAGAATATCATTTCCGGAATAAGCGGTGATATAAATTATGGGAATATGATAAGTATCATAAATATGTCTGGCTGTTGTAATTCCATCAATTTCACCATTTAGGACGATATCCATTAAGATAAGATCGAGATTGGATTCAGCAGCTTTTATAATAGCTTCTTCCCCGGAAGAAACAATGTCGCAAACATTATAACCGAAGTTAGACAAGCAGTTTTTTAGATCATCTGCAATAATGACTTCATCTTCAACGATCAGGATCTTTTTCTGCTCCATAATTTTCCTTTTAATCATCTGAAAAATGAAAACTTACATTCTTAAATAAGAATCACATTTTCAGAGAAATCTTTTTTCAATTTTATATTTTGTTGTCAAATGAAAAAATAGCAAAGTTTGACCGGTAAACATTAAAAGTATCCAGGCATATTAATATTCCCAATAACTTTTATATAAAGAACTCCTCAGAAAAAATTGAAATGATCCAGAAGATGCAAGTAAAATTTTATCAATTTTTAGAACCTTCAGAAGAAGGCTTATCAGAGCAACTAATTCAGAACCTGTTACAGAAGCATTGTTCCCACAACTTAATGTCAGATTCTTTTAAAAGAAAGAGGGTATGCAATATCCATTGAACTGCAAACTTGACATAATATTTTCGTTTCAGAAATTATCCTTCCGTAAATAAAAAGGAGTTTTGATGAAAGTATTTTTGCTTTTTATTATTCTTATCATGATATTCGATCTTTGTCTGGCACAGATCATGACTGACCAGGAAAAACAGATCATCGAGAAGATGCTTAGAAAAAATAACCTGCAACCGGATGCTCTCAATTTTCTCAAAGATTGGGCGAGCGATACAAAATTCAAACTTCCTGTAGTCGTCGATATCCTCAACGATCCCATGAAATATCCGGATTTTGTAGAAGCTACAAAAGTTGTTCTGGAAAGTAGTAATCCCCGGGAATTGATCAATTATTTCTGTAATATCCTTTATTCTGCTGATGTTAGAGATGAGAAAATTATCAATGATTTCAGCAGTTACTTTCAGAAAAAAGTTAAAAAGACGAAAGATATTTTTTCATACACTTTTTATGTCTGGGAAAAAGCTGATTTTTATTACAAAAAAGTCTGGCAGGAAATATCTGATGAGGAAAAAAAGAAGCTGGAATATTTTGCCTACGAACTCTGGCAGGAAGATGAAGATAGCTTGCGCTACCAAGCTTATTATCGCGAATCAGATATTAAAGAATATCCGAAGCTGGAAGTAGAAGAGATAATTCCCATCATTGAAAAAATAAATTTCCCTGATCTAATGCGTTCTGCTTTTATTTTCCAGACCGGATTTGATGTGTTATCTAATAATCTTGAAAAAAAGAACTTTTCCTGGAAAAAAAGATTAGTCAAAGAAACTCCCTGGGGAATTTTCTGTATCGGTTCAAAAAAAGTCGATATTTATGATAATACTTATCCTTTTATTCTGGATCCAGGTGGAAATGATGTTTACAGCACAGAAATTAGAACAAATTTCAGAAGCCCTTTTTACTGGATATTAGACCTTTCTGGTGATGATCTATATCATAGTACCGGAATCGGAGAACTGTTTTTCACTTTATTCGGATTAGGTATCAATTATGATCATTTCGGTGATGATATTTATCATGGAAACGATTTTGCCTTCTCCTCTTTTTTCGGTTATCAATTGTCGCATGATTTAGCTGGTGATGATATTTATTCCTGCGGTTTGCACAGTTCCGGAGCTGCATCTTTTGGCTTGTCGATCCTTATGGACGGATCAGGAAATGATAATTATTCCGTAACAGAATTAGGACAGGGATTTGGTGGAACTCTCGGATCGGGGATGATTCTCGACAATCAGGGAAATGATCTTTATTATGCCGGCGGAAAATATCTGCACGAACCTTTGGCACCTTTTGATCATCGCAGTTTATCACAAGGTTTCGGTTTCGGTGTTCGACCCGATCTATCCGGAGGAATCGGATTGATCTACGATGAACAGGGAAATGACTCTTATCAGGGAGGAGTTTATGCTCAAGCTGTTGCTTACTGGTATGCACTTGGAATGATCATCGATTGCGGAGGAAACGATTTTTATGACGCTGTTTATTATCCTCAAGGAAGCGGAATTCATCTTGCCGGAGGTTTTCTTTATGATGAACAAGGTGAAGACCATTATTATTCCAAACACGGACCCGGACAGGGAGCAGCTCATGATTATGCTGTCGGTTTTTTGATCGATAGACAGGGAAATGATATTTATTCTGTTGAAGGCGGGAACGGACTCGGTTTGACTAATTCCGCAGCAGTTTTTCTCGATGTTTCCGGAGACGATAGATATGAAAGAAATTTTGCAAGTAATTACGGATTTGCTAATAAAACCAGAGAAAGCGGAAGTATCGGGATTTTTCTCGATACCGGAGGAGAAGATGAATATCCGCTTGAATACTGTCTCAATGATACTTCCTGGCAGAAAGGAACATACGGGATCGGTCTCGATACTATGTTAGTAAAAAATTCTGAACCGATGACCGGGAAAGTGGAGGAAGAAGTAACTGAGATCGATTCATCAGCCAAAATTTCGGAAATATTCAAGATCGCTTCCGGATGGGGAGTTGGCAGTAATACAAAAAAAGTGAAGAAAGCCGGAGAAATACTTTTAAGGCGGGAAACTGAAGCTGCTAAGTATATTTATGATGAGAAATTAGGAACAAAATCAGGTCTCGAGTATCGAGCTATCAAAAATTTTGTTAAGGAATCTGAAGAATTCAAAAAATATATTTTACCTGGTCTAAATCTTTCCGACAGTTTATGGGTGAAAACTACAATTTCTCTGATCGGTGAACTTGCCGATTCAACCTATATCGATACTTTAAAAACTTTTCTGAAAAAAGGAAAATATAAAACAACGGTTCTATCAGCTCTCGGTGAGATGAAATCTGATCAAAGTACGATCATTCTCCAAAAATATATGAATTCCAGCTCTGAAAAAATACGAGTTATAACAGCAAGAGGATTGAAGAAAATCGATTCGAATATGAGTAGAGAATTACTTCTAACAATGAAAGATGATCGGTCATTCCTGATCCGTTCAATGATAGATTTAATGGATGAAAAATGAAATACAAATTGATACTTTTCGATCTGGACGGAACTCTCTTTGATTATGAAAAAGCTGAAAAAGAAGCTTTTTATAATACATTTACAGTTTTTTGTCCAGATTCGGAAATGAGTAAATTAAATGACGAATATGTAAAAATAAACAGCAATATCTGGCAGGAATTCGAGAATGGATCGATCACAGCAGAAAATTTAAGAGTTGAAAGATTCCGGAGATTGTTTGAGAAAACAGGAATGAACCTGAAACCGAAACAAATTAGTAAAGAATATCTTAAAAATCTGGGGAGTTGTTCATATTTATTAGAAGGAGCTTTAGAAATTATCTCATATTTTCATGATAAATGCCAAATAGCTTTGATCACGAACGGTCTTTCTGATGTTCAGCATCAAAGGATTGTCAATTCCATTATCGCACCTTTTTTTGAACATATTTTTATTTCCGAAGAGATCGGTTATGCCAAACCTCATCCCGGAATTTTTGAATTTATTTTTAAGCATTATCCAAATATCAGGAAAGAAGAAACAATAATTGTTGGTGATAATTTGAATTCCGATATCAAAGGCGGAGAAGATTTCGGGATTGATACCTGCTGGTTCAATCCAAAAAATTATAAAAATAATTTGCCTTTAAAACCAACTTATGAAATTCAGAACCTGTCTGAATTAAAGAAACTTTAGACCTTACGGATGGTTGAGGAACGAGACCTCCGTAATGGTCGGGATGAAAAAAAAACCATTGCGGAGGAAATTTATGTATAAAAAAATATCAATAATCGCAGCAATCCTGTTATGCCTGTATTCTCTTTCAGGAGAAATGATAAAAGTCCATAAGACTTACAATAACCGGATTTCTCAAAAAAATATAAACAGAACTCGAGATGATTTGCTGGAAATTTCCTATCATGACGGAATAGCGGAATCTGCTGCTTATCAAGAATTTAATAATGGGTATGGAACTGTCTTTGATCTGAGTATTTATGAAGATGCAACCCTGGAGATGATCGACTTCCATCACTCGCAATACGGACTTCAGGATTATCCTCATAATTACAATATTCATATTGTTAATTGGGAAACAAAAGAACGACTGGTTCTGCTTGAAGGTTTTACAACGACAATTATAGATGACTGGGAAACTGGGATCAATCTTGGTTCGATAGCTGCTGTCGATTCTACGGGAATTTTTATCGAACCATTAAGTAACAATTCCTCAGATGCTTATCCTGATCTGGATTATGATGCAAGTCTAAATGGTGCATCTTACATCGTCAATTTAGCAAATTATACGGATAATAATCCCGGTCTGGATATTGGTGATTTTCTGTTAGATCTGTGGATCAATGTTCCTGCAAATACTGTGATCCAGGAAGATTTTTTAGAAGGTATCCCTGGAAACTGGACTCTTATCGACGAAGATGGAGACTCATTTGATTGGGAATCTTTTGATGAAGACGGACACGATGATTCTTACTGTGTTCGTTCCGGCTCGTATATCAGCGGTGTCGGGGCTTTAACTCCTGATAATTATCTTGTTCTTCCCAAGATAGATGTTCTAAATGATGAATATTTTCTAAAATTCTGGGTAAAACCTTTCAGTGATTATTTTTTTGCTGAACATTACAAAGTTAAGATTTCAACAATAACTGACACTATTTTCATTGAGAATTTTACGGATTTGATTTATGAAGAAACATTAACTCCGGGAGATTGGCAAGAAGTGACAATTTCTCTTTCTGCTTATTCCGAGCAGGAGATCTATCTTGCTTTTGAACACTGTAATTCTTATGATCAATCCTATATCCTGCTCGATGATATTTCTATTTCTGAAAACATTATCGAGGAATTGGATGCTGAATTTTCGGCTACTCCAACTTCAGGAACAAATCCTCTCGAAGTCCAATTTACTGATCTTTCTCTGGGAAATCCAACCTCCTGGGAATGGGATTT
>DRTC01000256.1 GCA_011372345.1 Candidatus Cloacimonadota bacterium | reverse complement strand
TTTGATAAGCCAGATATCATTGCTGCCTGCTCCAAAAGAACCTGTAATACCTCCAATCAAATATCCGCCATCAGAAGTTTGGATAACACTCCTGCCAAAATCATTTTCCGTTCCACCAAAAGTCTGATTCCAGTCCTCGACTCCATTCTCATCTGTTTTGATCAGCCAGACATCAAAACCTCCATTTCCATAAGATTGAGTGAAACCTGTAATGATAAAACCATTATCAGAAGTTTGCTGTAATGAATAACCATAATCAGTAGCACCTCCTCCATAAGTTTGATTCCATTCTTCATTACCATCTGCATCAGTTTTTAATAACCAGACATCATTCGAACCAGATCCATAAGAGTAAGTCGAACCAACCGCGATGAAACCGCCATCAGAAGTCTGATGCCCTTCATAGCAATTTTCGTTGTTCGATCCTCCAAAAGTTCTGGTCCAGACTGTATCTGGTGCAGTTGAAGCATTCAAAAATAATGTGCAAAAAGCAAGTACTGTTAAAACAAATAAATAATTCTTTTTCATTTGTATTCCTTTATTTTAATATTGTTCTTTGATGGATAAAACTTGCCTGCCTGTAGCTATCGAAAGGCAGGTTTTAAAAGGTTCTGAATAATTTCAGAACTAAAGTATTTATCTTAAAAGCAAACACTTATTCATTGCCATAGTTTTATCATCAATTTTAAACTTATACAGGTAAATTCCTGATGAAACCTTGTTATTATGTTCATCTGTTCCATCCCAGACAATTTGTTGATTTGGAAATTTGTTGATTTGGAGATTTGAGAAAGTTTTCACTTTTTGTCCCTTCATGTTGTAAATATTTATCTCTGTGTTCTCTGTGTCTCTGTTGCAAAAGAAAGAAATCGTAGTTGAGGAATTAAAAGGATTAGGAAAATTTTGAATCCGATTTAATTCTTCGAAAACAATTTCTGGTTCTGATACAGATGTCCAATTAAAATCAATATCCAGAGAAGCGTAGGTCATTGTTCCACCATTTGCCAAACCGAAACTATAAACATTCGAGCCAAAATCATTGTCATCGAGGAACATCAGATGAAGTTTACCATGACCATCACCAAGATCTTCGATAATATCTCCGGGGTAAACATAACAAGGGATCATATCAGCAAGTTCCGGTGTATCGAGAGAATTCATAAAGAACGGTTCTGACCAGTTCGCACCATTATCTCGTGAAATACAAACAGCAATTTCAGGGACGGTCTGCCAATCTTCATAACCTTCGACTCCGGCGTTAGCATATTTGGCATACAATCCATCCTGCCAGAGAGTAACGAGCCAGCCATTCTCTTCATTTTGCACAATCCTGAAATTATTATCATGAAAAGCCTGATCATTATCATAAAAATAAATGGGCCAGCCGCTTACCCAGAGAACATTTCCATCTTCATCATATTCATCAACATCTCCATTTTCATCAAGATCCCAGGGGAGCATGGGTATCATATTAGAAGGATTTGCACCTGTTGGATAAAGATCATAAAAGGTAAATGCCTGTTCATTAATGTCATAAACGAATTCTTTCGGATAAATTGCATAGGGCCAGTAAACTCCATCTCCTCCATCAGGATCATCACCTTGCAGACCAAATGCTGCGATAAACCTGATCTTGGTATTGTTATCCGTAAAAACAGCATTAAAATGATGAGAATGAATAAAGGAAAAGTAAAGATCATAGGGATTTCCATTATCATTTTCAAAGGCATATCTGCCATCCTGGTTTTGAGGATTATCAACATAGAATTTAAAGGGAGTTGAAACATACTCAAAACCATCCTCTGAATAATTATCACTATAGAAAACATAAATTTCATCTTCCGTGTTATATCCAATATAAACAGCTTTTCCGTCATCAGAAACAATAAACGAATTGAAAGGTCTGATCCATGGTTCTTCATTATGCCATTGATCCATTAAAGGATCGGTCTGGAAAGTCCAATCCAGTTCAGATTGAGCATCAAGATCAGCGGTTGTATAATCTGCATATCCCAGATAAATATTCTCGGAAGGATTGCCGGAAGGAGTATCTTGAGCAGCATTATTTGCCGTGACATAAACTCTGCGATAATCACCTCCAAGAGGTGACGGACCAACTTCAACATAGGGCCAGATAAAACCACCTTCAAGGATTGTATTATCAACAAGAGTGAATGCTTCCCGCCAGAGTCCGGGGGCTCCGAGCATGTGATAAAGATCATAAGTAAAAAGATCATTATAAGTTTCTCCTGCCTGCTGATGCCAGGATGCAAACGGATCAGCAGTTACCGGATCGAGAGCTATTCCTCCGTAACCTTCCCAGATATTGGTATTTCCTATTGGTGCTGTGGTCGAAACATCTCCTTCATTAGTAATATAGGAATAATACTCTCTTCTCTGGGCTGCGGAAGTTTCCTTAATATGATAGATCATATAAACTCCGCCTGCAGTATATCCGAAAGGTTGAGAAATTTCCGGTTGTATCCTGACTGGAATACTGTTATAACTTCCGGGCATATAGTCAAAATAACTGGGAGTCAGGGCTGTCGGATCAGTAAAAAACTCGTAAGTAGGAACATCTCTCGAACGGGAAATGGGTCTGCCTTTTTGTTCGGTCATAGCTTTTTTATCGAATGTTGACTGCATCAATTCAGCTATCAGGCAATTCATTAGGATAATTGTTAATAAGAAAATAACAACTTTTTTCATCATAACCTCCTGCTTTTTGTATTGTCCTTATTTTTGCATAGAAAAAAGAAATTGGTGTTTTTTTTGTCAATGAGAATGTTTTGAATCTGCCACAAAGACGCAGAGGCACGAAGGAAGCAAAGCAAACCTTGAAAAAGTTTATTCCTGCTGAACTTTTTCATTGGTTAATTTTCGTGTTAATTAGTGCAAATTCGTGGTTTCCTTTTATACCTTCCACATCACATTCTGATCTTTCTTCTGATCGACATCACAATGGATTCCGTTATGTTTATGATATATTCCGATCCTTTTGAAACCTGCGAGCATCAATGATTTGATGATAATAAACCTTTCCGTGGAATTCTTCACCCTTAAATCTGCGGCAGTACATTTAATAGAATTGGAAGCGATATGCGAACTGGTTGCTGAACCTCCGACATCAGCATTATGGCTTTCACAGCTGCATCCTCTTTCGATGCGGAACGGAACTCCTTTTGTATGACCGAATTCCGTTTTGGTTATCTTACGGCTGATGTCTCTTGCTTTCTGCAGTTTCTTTACCAGGTCAGCAGAAACATTGTTTGTTCCGCAACCACATTTACAGGTGAATTCTGCTTCTTTGAAATCTGGGTATTCTGACCAGTTAATGGATGGCATGATTAACTCCTTTGAATAAAATCATAATTGAGTCCACTCTAAAAACCTTTTTTTTTCATCCATAATATCAAAAAAATGAAACCTGAAATAAAAAGCAATAAATTTATTAAAAAGTGCTGAAAAGACTTTACTAATTGGGCGTCATCAATAGATTTGCTCCGAGTTTGAAAATAATTTTCGGGGAATAAAAAATGTATCCTAGAAATGAGAAACATATCCAGAAGGATTTATTTGATCTTGATCCGTTTTCGATGCTTGAACTTCAGAAAGGAATCGAGAAAACGGAAGAATATTTTTTCTATCAAACCATCTTTTCTCAAATAAATGAAGATCTTTTCGCACCTTTATTTTGTAAGGACAATGGTCGTCCGAATTCTCCTGTAAATTCGATGGTAAGTACTTTAATTCTAAAAGAGAAGCGTAATTGGACTTACGATGAAATGTTCAAAGAAATTAAATATGATCTTCTTGTCAGAGCAGCCCTCGGTCTTTTTTCATTTTCCGGTATGCCTTTTAATCAAGCCACTTTTTTCAATTTTCAGAATCGCTTAAAAGAATATGAAGAAAAAACTAATATAAATTTGTTTGATACGGTTTTTGATGAACTCACAGCGGAGCAGATCAAGAAACTGAAGATCAAGACCAATATTGCCAGAACCGATTCTTTTATGATCGATTCCAATATCCGTTCATACGGACGCCTGCAACTGTTAATAGAAGTAATTCTTCGTGTTTATCGCATTTTATCCAAATCAGATAAGAAGAAGTTCAGCGAGCAGTTTTCATCTTACAAAGATACTGATTCCGAGCATTATATCTACCGGCTCAAAGGTTCTGATCTACCTCACGAATTATCCGGAATAACTTCTTTGTATTATTGGATAAAACTCAATTTACCATCGAGATACCATTCAAAAAACGAGTATAAAATCTTTCTTCGCGTTTATGATGAGCATTTCGAATTGGATGAGAAGGATCAGTTTCAAATGCGTGCCAACTCCGAAATAAGCAGTAATAGTCTGCAATCACCGGATGATCCTGATGCTACTTATCGCAAGAAACGAGGAATAGATTATCATGGTCAGGTTTGCAGTGTGATCGAGACCGCAAATCCGAAAAATGATCTGAACTTGATCACGGATGTGACAGTCGCTTCCAACAATACGGATGACAGCAAGATCCTCAATGATCGGTTGGATAAGATTGGAGAAAAATTACCTGATTTGGAAGTTTTTTAAAATTGTGATGTCCATAAACAAAATAAAAAAGTAACGATACATAAAATATATGTAACGGTCAAAAATATTTATGGAACAGTCCAAAACATTTATGAGGGTGTTCTAAAAAAATAAAGGAGGAGTAAAAAATGTTACGGAAAGTAATGATTATGCTAATAATAATGACAGGAGCTTATTTAATGGCAGAAAATCCAAAAGTAACGATGCAGACAAATTATGGAGATATCGAACTGGAATTGTTCCAGGACATTGCTCCCAAAACAGTGGAGAATTTTATCGGATTAGCGACCGGAACCAAAGAATGGACTGATCCGGAAACTCATGAAATGGTGAAAAAACCTTTTTATGATGGAATTATCTTTCATCGTGTGATCAAAGATTTCATGATCCAGGGAGGATGTCCTCTCGGAACAGGAACAGGCGGTCCCGGCTATAGCTTCGAAGATGAATGCTATGATGATTCCGGAGAAGAGATGACCGGAGAGATAAATGATGACACAACAGCGATGCTTATCTTTCAACAGGTTCTTATTCCCTATATGCAAAAAACAAATAACACACCTGAACAAGATGCGGAAATAAAAGCGATTGTGGAAGCATGTGTCACTGCTCAAAATGGAGATGCGATCAAAGGCAAAACAGTCGAATATTTTAAGGAAAAGACAGAATTTGATAAGGAATTAAAGACTCCCGGAAAATTGAAAGCTACTGTTGATTATGGAACGATCTGCATGGCAAATTCCGGACCGAATACGAACGGTTCGCAATTCTTTATTGTGACAAAAAAAGAGGGCTGCGACTGGTTGAATGGGAAGCATACTGTTTTTGGAAAGGTGCTTTCCGGAATGGATATTGTTCATAAGATCGAGAACCTGGAAAAAGGTGAAGGAGATAAACCATCAGAAGAAAATAAGGCGGTTATTGAGAAGATTATCGTGAAGTAAGTTCGTTTTGAAACTTGCCAAATCTTTGAGATTTGGTAAGTTTAAGATCTAAAATACTTGAGTTAAGATTTGCTTCAGCTGATCTTGACTTAAGTATTTAAACTTATATTCCAACATTAGATTGGTTTTCCAACACATTCGTTTGGTCAACCAAAATATTCGAATGGTTGTTAAAAACTTAAATCAAGAGAGACAAATCTCTATTAATTCAAGTTTTTACCGAAGAAGGATCATCTTCTTCACTTTAGAATAATCTTCCGTCTCAAGTTTATAGAAATAAATTCCGGATGAGACTGATTTCTGATTATTATTTGTTCCATCCCAGACAATTTGTTTGAATCCTTTCTCCTGCTTCTCATCGATCAAGGTTTTCACTTTCTGTCCTTTTATATTATAGATAACAAGTTTCACATCACTATCGATAGGAATTGCATAAGAAATATGAGTTTGAGGACTGTGTCCGGCTCCTGACGGATTGAACGGATTCGGATAATTCTGCGATAAGGAATATTCTGCAGGAAATTCCAATTCATTATC
>DRTC01000255.1 GCA_011372345.1 Candidatus Cloacimonadota bacterium | reverse complement strand
TATCTCATATCATATCAAAAAAGCGGATGATTTTTTAAAAATTCAAAATTTTGTTGAAAAATCAAATTTTCTGAAGAAAAGTAAAAACTTTCTGGCAAAAGGCTGGGTAATTTATCCTTACTCAAGAGAATTATTGAAGCAGTTCTTTTTTGAAAACAAAATCTTTGTCTATGAACAAAGTGATGCTATCAAAGGAATAGTATTGATCGATGAATCTGCTTATAAAGAAGTTTTATGGATAAGTTTTCTTTATGTTGAAGATAATAATATCTTTCGAGCAATGTTGAAATATCTAAAAAAAATAGGTTTGGAAAATAAGAAAAATGAAATCGAAATCCTGGTTCCTGATCTGAAGAATCTGAAAATGATCTTAAAAGAATTTAAATTCTCAAGCTGGGAACAGGATAATGATATTTTTTTGTATGAATTTCCATTAGAGAAGTTGGAAATTTATGGAAGGTTATAGTTCTTTTATAATTGCCAAATTTTAAAAATTTGATAATTTTTATTTAGCATTTTTTCGTATTTTTCGCAGTTATTTTTTTATTTTCCTAAACTATTTGACATTAACTTTTTAAATCTAAATTTGGTTTTTTAAGAAACTGAATAATTTGAGGTGAGATATGAAATTATTCCAGGAAAATGAAGCACAAAAGAAAGATGAGGAAAAAGAACTCGTTAAATTCTTATCCAAAGTAACTATTTTTAACAAACTTTCCAAAAAAGATCTGAAAAATTTAAGACAGTATTTTTATCTCAGGAATTTTAAATCTGGTGAAATTATCTTCAAAAAAGACTATCCAAATGTTGTCTTTTACATCTTGAAACAGGGAGAATTAAAGGTTTTCCTGAAAGTCAAGGATAAAGAAATCGAATTAGACAGGATAAAACCGCAGCAGTATTTTGGAGAAATGGGAATTTTTCTGGAGGAAAAAAGATCAGCATCGATCGTAGCGCTTGAAGATTCGGAAGTTCTGGCAATTTCCAAAGCAGATCTGAAGAATTTTATTGATAAATTTCCCCGAGCTGGTAATAAAATTCTCTTTAAGTTCGGGGAAATCCTTTGCACTCATGTGATGAATCTGAACAAAAAGATCAATGAAATGGAAGAAGCATAAATTATGGAACGATCAAAATTAGTTAAATGGTTGATGATCATCATTAATATTGCGTTAGTGGTTGTTGCGATTTTGTTTTATAAATCCATCATTTCTTATATTATCATCGGTTTTATTTTTGCTTATTTGATCGCACCCATCATTAATTATGCAGAGAAATATCGGATTCCAAGGTACGCTTCCATCCTGATCGTTTACCTGCTTATCGGATTTTTGCTGTCCCTACTGATCAGTGCGATTATTCCCATGATCGTTGATCAATTCACGGATTTCCAGGATAGTTTTCTAACACAATTACAGGAACAGGAAACCATAAACCTGGAATCGATCGGTTTGGGAAAAGTTTCGGAATTAATCACGAAACTGGAAAAAAGATTTCCTAGTTTTGAGATTGAGGATACTTTCAATTCCTTCATCAATAACGAAAATGCTAAAAATCTTTTGAATAAAATCCCCTCTTTTTTCGCAGGAGTTTTTAATGTTCTTGGATTTATGATCGTCGTACCGGTTATCGGATTTTTCCTTTTGAAAGACGGTAGGATATTTATGCGTATGATCTTCTCAAAAATTGGAAATCGTTATTTTGAATTTTTTCTGCATTTATTTCAGAAGATCGAGGAAAGTTTTGGTCGTTTTTTTCGTGCTCTTTTGCTGGAAACTTTACTGGTTGCTCTCCTCTCAATTTTAGGGCTGGTCATCCTTAATATACCTTATGCTCTGATTTTAGGATTGATTGTTGGACTTGCCAATCCAATAAAATATTTCGGTCCGTTTATTGGAGCAGTTCCGACTCTGTTGGTGATTCTTTTTGGTCCTACACCTGACATTTTTATTTTATATTCTATCATTATGTTTTTTATCGTGCAGCAGTTCGACAGCTTGATCTTGTTCCCCTGGTTGATGGGAAAAAGTATGGATCTGCATCCCTTGATCGTGTTATTAACAGTTATTGCCGGAGGTTACGGATTTGGTTTATTAGGAATGCTACTGGCTGTTCCAATCGTATTCCTGATCAAAACGATCGTGGAAGTTTCACAGAAAAGTTTGAAAGAATTTGAGATAATATAACTCGATTTGTAATGAGAGCGTCAGGTAGCAGTCTGATGAAAAAAGAAGATGCGAAAAATAAGTATCACAATCAATCCTGATTGTTTAAAGAAGAAACAAACAAACACGATTGTTTGTTTTACATCTAAATAAGGAATTTATTTGATCCCAAAAGATCTCCAGCTTTTCAAATTTTCAACTTACGGATTCCTGAAAAATCTTCGTTTCTTTGATCCTTTTATAATTCTTTTCTTCCGCGAAATGGGAATTTCCTTTCTGCAGATTGGACTACTTTTTTCAATTCGGGAAATTTCCACAGCTATTCTCGAAATCCCAACCGGAATTTTCGCTGATTGTTTTGGCAGGAAAAATTCCATGATCTTCTCTTTTCTTTCTTATATTGCTTCTTTTATCATTTTCTATTTTTTCCCTGTTTTTAGCATTTATATAATTGCCATGATCTTTTTTGCTTTTGGAGAAGCATTCCGCACTGGGACTCATAAAGCGATGATCCTCGAATATTTGAAGATCAAAAAGATCGAACATCTGAAAGTCGAATATTACGGCTTTACAAGAAGCTGGTCGCAAAAAGGTTCTGCGATTTCCTCTTTAATTGCGGGAGCTATCGTCTTTTATTCCGGGCAATATAAATTCGTATTTCTGGCTTCCATTGTTCCTTATTTGTTGGAACTTGTTTTAATGATCTCTTATCCTACTGAACTTAATGGTGAGATCAAGAAAGTGCAAAAGCATAATTTTTTAGCTGATGTTTTCCAAAATTCCAAAGAAACATCAGCTAATTTCCTGAAAATATTCCATAATCCTGCTTTGAGAAAATCTTTATTGAATTCAGCTTTATACGATAGTCTTTTCAAATCGGTAAAAGATTATATCCAACCTGTTATGCAATTTTATGCGTTATCGCTTCCAATATTTCTTTTCATCAAAGATAAAAGAGATACGATCCTGATTGCGATCATATATTTTGTTTTATATTTATTAACCTCGACAGCTTCCAAAAACTCCGGAAAATTTATGAGAAAATTCCAATCTCTCGCAAAAGCGATCAATGTGAGTTTTATTATAGGAGTGTTTTTCGTGATCTTGGCAGGACTTTTTTACCTTTTAGATTTGAAGCTGATTTCAGTGATATTCTTTATCTTACTTTTTGTATCGCAAAACTTACGCAGACCAATGAATGTTGGATATATCAGTGAAACGATTCCCTCGAAAGTGATGGCTTCCGGTTTATCAGCAGAATCGCAACTGAAAACACTGATCATCGCCATTCTTGCCCCATTAATGGGATTTCTCTCCGACAATTTCGGGATCGGTTTCGGTCTGATATTTTTATCGGTCTTGACATTATTTATGTATCCGTTGATCAGGTTGAAGTAGCACATTTTTGTAAAATGTGTATTGTAACACAAATTTGCAATTTGTGAGAACAGCTGTATAAATCGAGAAGGTAGAATTTCACAGAATGCAATTCTGTGTTAC
>DRTC01000254.1 GCA_011372345.1 Candidatus Cloacimonadota bacterium | reverse complement strand
TTTTATGGTTGTTCTAAATATCCCTATTGTAAAGGGACTAGACCATATGACTAAAATTTTAGTTTTCGAATGTAAAGCATATAACAAAAGCACCCACAATCAGCAAGAAGAAATGCAAGAAGATCGTGGCGCACGCCAACCATTTCCAACAAAAAAAACACAAAAATTCCCCTTCCCCAAAAAAAAATAAAAAAATAGTAGACAGAATTTTACCAGATGCATTGATTAACACGCATCAAAATTAAAGCATGTAAATCCTCAGGGGGTTGGGAGAAGAAGGATCGCTTAAATTATTGTTCTTTACAGGCTATATTAGTGTATCTTTCCGTGAAATAACGAGTTACAACAAGATCGACTTGATTTTTCCCATCAAAAAAAAACAGGCAGACCAGCCGTCTGAACCTTAGACCAGCCGGAAGGAATGCCAGATCAGCAGCTGTTTTGGGCTTTTCGCAAGGTTTTTTCAAGTGGTTTTTAATTTTTTTATCAAGTAAAGTGTCTTTGCGAGTTTTTCTTCCTGCTGTTACAAACGAAGCGATCTTTTTCTTAGTGATAGGTAAAAGTTGAAGATTTATCCACCTATGGCGGGATTGCTTCGTAAGAATTCCTCTGTAAGAAATCTCGCAATGACAACTCTGAGTTTAGTAGAATCAATTATAAAATAAAATTTTCAGGAATTATTATGGCAATACCAAGGCATAATTCGATTGCCGGTGAAGACAAAACTTTTACCTTTCAACCACCTGTGGGTAAACGCTGGTACCAGGTGCGAGTCCGTAATGCTAACGGATTTTCAAACTGGAGTGAAATGCCGGAATTTGAAGTGTCGGAATAGTAACACAAAGCTCCTGCTTTGTAACAATTAAAGAATGAAGGAATTATAAAGAAATAAAGAAATTAGATCAAAAGCTCCGCCTGTATTGCCGAAAATTTAATAAAGGCAGGTCCTTCAGGCGGGAAGATGGTTTATTACCCGAAAGGAGGTACACAATGGGTGACAAAGGCGGTAAGAAGGATAAGTTCAAGAGTCAGAAACAGAAGAAAATCAAACAGGAACAACAGATAAAAAA
The DNA here is from genome assembly GCA_011372345.1 of Candidatus Cloacimonadota bacterium. Taxonomy (NCBI): domain Bacteria; kingdom Pseudomonadati; phylum Candidatus Cloacimonadota; species Candidatus Cloacimonadota bacterium. The sequence goes on along the minus strand of DRTC01000254.1, from coordinate 5,715 downwards.
GAAGTTAGAAAAGCAACCGAAAAAATCCTCGTAGCTGGAAGCAGGATTCAAACAGGATTCAAATATGTGAAGATCACAATTCTTCACCTCGTTACGAAATTCCGGTTTTGGAAGGCAATGGTTGTGAAACTCCGTTTCATTTCTTTCCTTAAATTGTTTATATTTTATTCAAAACAGAGTTTTTTACAACATTGCATTCCCATCCGGCAGTTGCCGGATAGGAACGAGATCAATTTGCTGATAATACTTATTTTTTAATTCTCACGGAAATACGACAACTTTCAATAAACTTCGATCTTCACCAATCTCCCATCGAGATTTCCGTTCATCAGCGGTATTTTCGCATTCGGTTTTAATCCGATCGATCCGATCAATTCCCGCTTTCCGCAATAAATATAAGCAGTTGATCCTTTGCATTTTGTTTTCAGGAAATCACCCAGTTCTTGGTATAATTTGGAAAGTTCTCTCACATCTCCGGTTCTTACTCCATACGGTGGATTACAGATGATAGTTGCGTTTTCCATACCCGGATGTTCTCGAAGATCTCTTTGTTCGATCTGAATATTTCTTCCGTTCGGGATGGAGTTCAAATTTGTGCGGGAAACATTTACTGCTCTTTTATCGATATCACTGCCGAAGATCAAATTATCCGGAAGATTAATTTGCAGGCGTTCTCCATCTGCTTTTATTCTCAGCCATTTTTCAGGTTCAAAGTCAGGCAGGTGTTCAAATCCGAAATGATCTCTCTTAAATGCTGATGGAATCCGGCAATAATGCATCAATGCTTCGGATAACAAAGTTCCGCTGCCGCACATCGGATCAAGAAGCGTAGTCTTTCCCTTCCAGCCGGAAAGACGAATGATCGCTGCTGCCAGAGTTTCCTGCATGGGAGCAGGAACGCTTTCCACACGATAACCTCTTTTATGCAGCGAGCCACCGGAACAATCCAGACTGATGCTTGCCCTGTTGCTCTCAATATGAAGATTTATCCAGACATCGGGCTTTTCCCTGTCTATGTTTGGTCGCTCTCTGAATTTTTCCCGGAAATAATCCACGATAGCATCTTTTAGAACCAGCGAAGCATAGCGGGAATGTGTGATCTTGCTATTGGAAACTGATGAAAATATGGCAAAAGTTTCGTTTACGGAAAACAATTCATCCCATTCAATTTTGGATGCTGTTTTCAAAAGGTAATTCGTACTATGACAGTCGAAAGTAAGTAGTGGAGCTAAAACGCGAGTTAATAACCTGCTGCGATAATTAATTCTGTAAATATGCTCCAGATCAGTCCTGAACCAGACTCCGCGATAAACCGGTTTTATTTCCTTAACGCCGAATTCTTTTAATTCCGATGCTCCAAGTTCTTCCATTTTCCCGGCTACCTGGGCAAAAAATCTACCTGTCTTTTGATATTCAAACATTTAATTTTTCCTTTAATTCACCGCAAAGACGCAAAGGACGCAAAGAAAAAACTTGAGTTAAGTTGGCTTTAGCCAGTCTTGACTTAAGTTTTAAAATTTACACCACAACTTTCCGAATCTTAGATTGAAGAATTTCTCTGTTGGAAGCTTCGGAAAGAGCTTTTCTCAGTGTATTCAGTGCTTTAATCTTGAAAAAATTGTGAAAGAATTCCAAGATTTTCGGTGTTTAATATTTTCTCCGTAATCTCTGCAAATCCATCTTCTTCATTCGATTTTATCACCCTGAATTTTGTTTTCAATTCTGCTGGAGAATTCTCTACTACATAACTTTGAGCAGTCCAATGCAAGAGGTCGAGATCATTAAAATCATTTCCTATCCCAACCGTATCTTCTCTTTTTATCTTTAAATAATTGCCCAACCATTCTGCTGAATGACCTTTGGAAACTTTTTTCGGGAAAACTTCCAGCCAGATCGATCTATGATCAAGAGGGGAAGTTGCTCGAATAACTTTCAATTCTTTAATTTCTGATTTTATTTCATTAAATTTCGTTTCTGAATTCTCCTGCAAAACAGCAATGAACTGGCTTGCTTTTTTCATTTCCAAAGGTTGTTTCAAAGGTTGTGCAAAATGTTGATAAAGTCTTATCCTTCTCTCAAAATCAGGATTTTCCTTATTTATTCTCCCATAAAAGAATTTATGATTTTCAGGAATAATCTCGTGTATCATAAAATCAACTTTATGTCTTAAAAGAATTTCTAAGGTAAGATCAATTTCCCTTTTTATTAGATGATTCTCATAAATCACTTTTTTCGATTTCCAATCGATAATTCCCGCACCTGACGAAAAGATCAGGTAGTCAAACGGTAAATCATCTGTTAGAACCCGTTTTGCAGATAGAATATTTCTGCCGGTTGCGATTACGGTTATTATTTTTCTTTCCTGAATTTTTAATAACGCTTCCAGATTCTTTTCTGATAAGGAATTATCATCTTTCAACAAAGTTCTATCCAGATCCGTAAAAATGATTTTAGAATTATTCACGACTCACCTTTCATTTCTTATTTCATTTTTTGTGTTTGATTCTCTTGACAGAAAAAATCGTCAAGAAGTTTAAATTTGAGAGTTGTAATACGAATTAGTAGTTGACAAATAGAATTCCAAAAAGGAATTGTCTTTTCGTATGCATAAAGCATACAATTGTATGCAAAAAGGATACATTATGTTAGCAGAAATTTTATCCTCGAAAATTCGATCAGAAGTTTTCAGGTTATTGTTTGATCAAGATGACAAAGCACTCCACTTGAGAGAAATTGAACGAAGATCAGGATTTACGATCGGAACTGTTCAGAGAGAATTAAAAAAACTGTCGAAATTAGATTTGATCATTAAACGAATCGATGGAAATCGCAGTTACTATGAAGCAAATAAATTACATCCTTTATATAAAGACATTTGTAAAATAGTTGAGAAAACGATTGGAGTAAATAAAATTTTATCAAAAGCTCTAAAGCAAAGTAAAAATATCGAATTTGCTTTTATTTTCGGATCGATTGCCAGTAAAAAGGAGAAATCACATAGTGATATCGACCTTTTTGTGATTGGCGAATTAGGATTAAGAAAAATTACTTCACTTCTTTCCGGGATTACAGAAAAAACAGGGAGAGATATCAATCCACATATTTTCAGTAAAGATGAATTTATACAAAGAATAACTAATAATGATCATTTTATAACCAATATTATGCAAAATGATAAAATTTTCCTAATTGGAGAAGAAAATGAATTTAGAAAACTGGTTGAATAACGGATGGTTAAGAAAACACCAGACAAGTAAACAAGAAATAACAGATTTGTTGAATATTATCAAGAGAGATTTAAAAGATGCTAAGAAAAGTATTTCTGCTGATTGGAAATTCGGAATTGCTTATAATGCAGTTTTGAAATTATGTACAATCTTATTATATGCAGAGGGCTACAAACCTGAAAAAAATCTACAACATTACCGAACAATACAAGCTTTACCGTTAATTTTGGGTAACTCCAAACAATTAGATGCTGAATATTTAAACACTTGTCGGGCTAAAAGAAATACACTTGAATATGATTATACCGGTGGAATCACTCTTAAAGAAGTTCTTGAACTTATTGATTTTGTAGAGACTTTGCAACAGGAAGTTATTTCCTGGCTTCAACAAAAACATTCTGGATTGATTAAAAGTTGATGTTATAGATTTTCAAATATCCTTTTTTACCGGACTCAAGCAGAATTTATTTGGCTTACGATTCGCAGAAAATATGAAAACCATTAAAATGGTTATAATTATCATATTCTGTAACTTCATTCACCCACATGAATCAGGATGTTAATCTGAAAAGGAATTGAAAACAATAATTGGATATAATAAGAATAACACCACAATTCATTGTGGTGATAAGAAATAAGAAAAGAGTGTACACAACCATTTCAATGGTTTTTATTTAAGAGCCGATGCTATTATTTTTAGCTTCGAAATTTGAGTTATTTAACTTTCACTTTTAAATAAACTTACGAAATTTCAAAAACTTCGGAAGTTTTAAAAAGAGGAAATTTGTATTTAATTAAAAATGTGATAACACCAATTTCTAAAGATATCGACCTGAAAAAAGTATTATCTGAAAAACTAAAATTAAATTCTATCGAAAATATACAAATCCTTCGACGCTCCCTCGATGCCAGAAAGAAAAATAACCTGAAATACAATTATACACTTTTAGCAGAGATTCGGGAAAAATACTTTTCTCATCAGGATGTGATGGAATACAAAAAACCATTTCCATATATTTCGTCTCACATCAAACTTCAAAATACAAATCCTTTCATCATCGGAGCAGGACCTGCCGGATTATTTGCTGCCATTTCATTAGTCGAAAAAGGATTCAAACCATATATTTTCGAGCAGGGAGAAAAGATTGAAGAACGGATAAAAAAGATAAATAAATTCCGGAATCAAGGAATTCTCGATGAAGAAAGTAATGTCCAATTCGGAGAAGGAGGAGCAGGAACTTTTTCTGATGGAAAACTCACTTCCAGAACTCGTGATTTTTACACAGAAAAAATATTTGAATATTTAGTAAAATTCGGAGCTGATAAGAAAATCAAATACGAAGCTCTTCCCCACCTTGGAACCAATGGATTGAAAAAAATAATCATCAATATCAGGAAATATTTAGAAGCAAATGGTTGCAGATTATTCTGGGATCATAAGCTGGAAAATGTTCAAATCGAAAATGGTAAGTTAAAAGAAGTAACGATCAATAAACAAAAATATTGTCCTGAAATTTTAATTCTCGCCATCGGAAATTCTGCTCGTGATACTTTTGAAATGCTTTCTAAAAAAACAACTTTAGAAAATAAACCATTCTCTGTTGGTTTCAGGATCGAGCATACGCAGGATTTCATCAATTCAGCTTTTTATGGAGAGAAAACAAATTTCAAAATAACAGGTCCCGCAACTTATAAACTTACAGCAAAATATAAAAATAAAGGAATTTACTCGTTCTGTATGTGTCCGGGAGGATTCGTTGTCGCAGCAGCTTCCGAAAAAAAGCATCAGGTTTTGAACGGGATGAGTTTCCAACCAAGAGATAACAAATTTGCTAATTCGGGAATTGTGGTAACTGTTAATGAATCTGATTTTGGAAGCAAACTTTTGGCAGGAGTGAAATTCCAAAGAGAAATCGAACAGAAATGTTTTGATCAGAAAAATCCATATTTTGCTCCGAGTCAGAAATCTGATGATTTTTTAATCAATAAAACTTCAAAAAAAGGAATACCGAACAGTTACAAACCCGGAACATTCTCATCAGAACTAAACGATTTATTTCCGGAAATAATAACCGAATCAATAAAATCAGCATTAATAAATTTCGATCAAAAAATAAACGGATTTATTGAAAATGGCCTGCTTCTCGCTCCCGAAACAAGAACTTCTTCTCCGATCAGGATTGTCAGAAATAGAGCAACTTATGAAACTGTCGGAATCCAAAATATTTATCCAATCGGAGAAGGTTCCGGATATTCCGGAGGAATTATCAGCAGTGCGGCAGATGGTTACAAACTCGCTTGTTTTTTTGAGATTTAACTTATAATTCACTTCAATGATAGTATTTGACGACTGTATATATTATGCTAAAATCCTTTAATCTTGTTCTTTAGTGATATAAGTATAATCCTTAGATAATTCCCTCTAAATTTCATTGACATATTCACCACTAATAATTTTGTTGCCCCAAATAGAACAACACAATTGAGG
>DRTC01000253.1 GCA_011372345.1 Candidatus Cloacimonadota bacterium | reverse complement strand
CTCTTATTCAGTTTATTTCAGTTTTGTCAGTTTAATTCAATGAATATAATGCGTGAAGTTAGTTTATTCGCTTGTCAGACGTATTTTTAACGATGACTGTTGGATAAAAAAATAAAATAGGAGGTTCTATGGTAGGAATTATCGGTTACGGATCGTATATACCGAAATACCGGATCAAAGCAGAACAGATCGCCCATCAATGGGGTAAAGATGCAGTTTCGATCAAGCGAGGATTGATGCTGCAGGAAAAATCTGTTCCGGGTTTAGATGAAGATACGATCACCATTTCGGTGGCAGCAGCGAAAAATGCTCTCAAACGCTGCAATATCGATCCACAGGAAATCGGGGCGCTTTATATCGGTTCCGAATCACATCCTTATGCAGTTAAACCATCCGGAGCAACTGTCGGAGAAGCACTTGGCATTGTTCCTGATTTTCACACTGCTGATCTTGAATTTGCGTGTAAAGCAGGTTCGGAAGGGATGTTCATTGCTCAAGCTTTAGTTAAGGCAGGAGAAGTAAAATATGCAATGGCGATCGGAGCAGATACATCGCAAGGAGCGCCAGCAGATGCATTGGAGTTTTCTGCTTCAGCAGGAGGTTCGGCATTTATTTTCGGAAAGGAAGAAATTCTCGCTGAATTGTTATTCACTCATTCTTACACGACAGACACACCGGATTTCTGGCGACGAGAAGGTGCTTTCTATCCTCATCATGGAGGAAGATTTACGGGGGAACCTGCATATTTCAAGCATGTTCAGGGAGCAGCAAACGCCATTTTAAAAAAAAGCGGATACAAACCTTCAGATTTTAAATATGCGATTTTCCACATGCCTAATGGAAAATTTCCCTTAACTGTTGGGAAGAAACTCGGTTTTACAGATGAGCAGATGAAACCCGGTTGGGTTGTAAATCTAATGGGAAATACTTATTCCGGTTCATCACCGACAGGTCTATCCGCAACTCTCGATGTAGCCGAATCCGGAGATTTGATCTTTATGGTTTCATTTGGTTCAGGTGCCGGAAGTGATGCTTTTATTTTTAAAGCGACAGATAAAATCGTTGCTGTCCAGGATAAAGCTGAAAAGGTTCGGGAAAGACTAACAGATAATCCGATCTATCTCGATTATGGACAATATGCAAAATTCCGGGAAAAGATCATCATGAACGAGTAAACCACCAAGGCACAAAGACACAAAGAAAACACAAAGAGAAATGAATTTGCTGATTTATTGATTTAGAGATTTGGAGATTAAATTTTGAACTCCTTAAATCGTCATACAAGCATAAACTCTATTTCAGGTTAATCAACAGATTTATAAATCTTTTTTCTTTGCGACTTTGCGGCGGATATTGGAAATTATGAAAACAAAGCACGGATGTTCAAAGAAGGTTTTAAACAATAAATTCTTCTTCCTTTATGCCTTCGTGACTTTGCGGTAAAAATTTTTAGGAGGAAATTAAATGAGAGATGTATATGTAATTGGTTGTGGAATGACGAAATTCGGTGAAATCTGGGAATCATCTTTTCGCGATCTATTTGTAGAAGCAGGATTAAAAGCGATCAAAGATGCTGGAGTCGATCATCTGGATTCAATGTATGTCGGAACCATGACATCAGGTCTTTTTGTAGGGCAGGAACATGTTAGTGCATTAATGGCAGATTATCTGGGAGTTGCTCCAATTCCGGCAGTTCGACTTGAATCTGCTTGTTGTTCCGGGGGAATGGCTGTGAGAATGGGATTCCTCGATATTGCATCCGGAAATTCAGATATTGTTCTTGCTGGTGGAGTTGAGAAAATGAATGACGGAGCAGATGTAACTTATGCTCTTTCAACAGCAGCTGATCAGGAATATGAATGTTTTCATGGTATTACTTTTCCGGGATTATATGCAATGATAGCCCGTGCTCACATGCACAAATTCGGAACAACCAGAGATCAACTCGCTCAAGTATCTGTGAAAAATCATTTCAACGGTTCAATGAATCCAAATGCTCAATTTCAACGAAAAGTGAATCTTGAGCAAGTTAAGAATGCTGTTCTGGTTGCTGATCCGTTGACAGTTATGGATAGTTCTCCGGTTTCTGATGGTGGTGCTTGCGTCATTTTAGCTTCTGAAGAAGTTGCAAAAAAATTAAAGAGACCGATGATCAAAATAATCGGTTCCGGAGCAGCAACAGATTCATTAGCTTTAGATCAGCGAGAAGACATTACAACTTTAAATGCAGTTAAAGTTTCGGGAGAACGAGCCTTTAAAATGGCAGGATTAAAACCTTCCGATATCGATCTGGCAGAAGTTCATGATTGCTTTACTATTGCGGAGATCTGTATTCTCGAAGAACTCGGTTTTACTGAAAAAGGAAATGGCGGAAAATTCACCGAACAAGGTCATACAGCACTAACTGGAAAAATACCGATCAATACTTCCGGTGGTTTGAAATCCAAAGGTCATCCTGTTGGTGCGACAGGAGTTGCACAAGTCGTTGAAATCTATGAACAATTGACCGGAAAATCGGGTGAGAGACAGATCAAGAATGCGAAAATCGGTTTAGCTCAAAATATGGGCGGATCGGGTGCTTCTTCGGTTACTCATATATTGAAAAAACTAAATGACTAAAAAAAACTAAAATGCTAAAAATCTAAAATACTAAAAATCTAAAAAAAAGAGAATGAGTAAGAAACTTGAAAAGAAATACAGTATCAGTAAAGAACTTCGAGAAAGAACATATCAATT
>DRTC01000252.1 GCA_011372345.1 Candidatus Cloacimonadota bacterium | reverse complement strand
GAATTAAATATGAAAAAGAATAAGGAAAGACAGAAATCAAATCCCTTTATTACCGGGATGATCAATATGTTCTTTGATGTGATGAAACATTTTATCAAAGATTTTGAGAACATCAGGAAAGTTAAGAAAATCGATCATGCGGCTGATAAACTTGCAGATATGAAGCACCTGTTAGTCAGGTTAGAAGATAAGATACAGGAAAACCGCCGTCAGATCGACGACCTCAAGAACCGGGTGCTCTGGGGAAATATTATTATCATTATTCTGCTGCTGATCAGTATTTTTAATGTGGTGAGATAAAACATTTGCAGGGAACAGGCATGCCAGTTCCCTGCGAATACATAAATTATAATTCTCGATCTTATGCTAAGCCAAAGGCTTATAAATCTGCGAGGGAAAGGTAAAACTTCATTTTGAAGCCGAAGCGTTGGAACGAGTATTATCACAAAGCAGGAGCTTTGTGTTACACTTCTGAAGGTTCAAACTCGATAGTATTGCTCCAATCTGAAAATCCGTTAGCATTACGGGCACGCACTTTATAAGTTCTTTTCACGGCAGGCGGATCATAATCGAATTGCGTATCAGCTCCGGCATAAAGTTCATCCCAGACTTCCAGGTCTTCCGAATATGCCAACTGGTAGCTGGTTGTATTTTCGCAGGCATTCCAGAAGATTGATAATCTGGGTGGTATGGAGTTAAAGTTCAAACCTGTCGGAATATCGGGCTGACCGCCGCCCGGCTTTGGTATGCGTGGGGCAAAACCAATCTGCACCAGGAAAGGTTCCGTATCATCCCAGGTCATTAAAGCAGTTTTAAAAAGTTCGGACAGTTTTTTGGAATCTTCCTCGAATTGCCTGTTCTGGTTATCAAAGGCTTTATCAGCTTCCGGTTTTTCTTTGAGCAGGATGCCGTGATAGGCATTGTTGCTGGCATCAAAATATCCCTGCAATTTAGTAATAAACACATCGGGCAGAACATTCGGATCACCTTCTTCAAGCATTCGTTTATGACCATCCAGCAAGTCGCGAACAGAATTCATCCTTTGTCTTCTACCTTGCGGAAATTTCCCTTCGATCCCATATACTGCCAGTTTCTGGTCATCATTTCCATACTTTTCCCGCAGCAGGTCCCGGCATCTGATACAATAATCGAAAGTCAGTTCATCAGCTTCGTGCATGGTCTGGTAGGCTTCCTTAGATTCACCATTTTCTACATTTGATAAACCAAGCAGATTTATCCATACATCATAAGCTCCAAGAGCCCAGTCGATCATCTCCGCAGAGATATTCAGGGTCGGTCCCCAAGTGTTGATATAGGTTTTCAATGCTTCCAGCCGGGCTGTTCTCAAAACAAGAAGATCGGCTGAAAAACGGTTATGTTCAAAAATTGCCATGTTTCCTCCTTTTCCGGCTTTGTTTCCGGATTCTTCACTTATTTCTTTTTGTCATTGCGAGTAATCTTATAAAGAAATTCTTGCGAAGCAATCTATGAGTCCAATCTAAAAAGGTCAAATTCAATAAAATTAGAAACCGTTAAAACGGTTAATACTTTTTCCTGTTTCATTAACCACCAACTTAAGTTGGTGGTTAATAAGAAGATAGAGGTCATTAACCGATTCAT
>DRTC01000251.1 GCA_011372345.1 Candidatus Cloacimonadota bacterium | reverse complement strand
AATAATTCCAATGCTTTCTCAAGTTTTGGAATTGCATCTTCCGGTCTCTCTCTTTCGATCTCGATCATTGCCCAGTTGAAATATGCTTTTCCTTCGCCTTCTTTATCACCGATTTCAGCTAATGTTTTCTGCTGCAGTTTATAATAATTTTCCGCTTCCTCGAAATCATTTTTGGATTTAGCGATATTCCCGAGGTTTCCGTAAGTGTGAGCGATTCCTTCTGCATCCTTCAATTCCTTCTGCAGTTCGAGATTTTCCAGGTAGATTTTTTTTGCTTCTTCATATTTTTCCAGATAAAAAAGGTTGTCCCCGTAAGTGTCATTGGCATAAGTGATTCCTACTTTATCGGATATTTTCCGACAGATTTTTTTTGATTGATCCAGGAATTTTATCGATTTTTCATACTTCCCCAGATAATGATAGGCAAGACCAATATTGAAGAGATTCAATCCTTCCGACATTTTATTCCCGATCGTACGGGCAATATCGAGGGCTTCGTTATAATACTCGATCGCTTTTTCGCTTTTTCCTTCAGCTGAATAGATATTTGCAATATTAGAAAGCAGTTTGCTGCAGGCACTTTTGCTTCCGATCTCTTTGGCAATTTTGAGCGAATCCAGGTAATATTTCATGGCTTTTTGCCTGTCTCCCAGACGGGAATGAACAATTCCGATATTATGCAGAGCAGCCCGGATCAACATCTTATTTTTCAGTTTCTTCACTATCTTGTGATTCAACTGGAAAAATTCCAGGGCTTTTTTATAATTTGCTTTTTGCAGGTGATATACACCGAGAATATTAGCAGTTCTACCTTCAAAAAAGTGCTCATTCTGATTGCGGAAATTTTTCAGCAATGATCTTGATCTTTTTTCAAATTCATCAACTTCGTTCAAAAAACGCAAGGTATCAAGATAATAAATTTCCAGGTGATTTTTGTATGATCTCGTTTTTATATCTGCGATATACTTTCCTATATACTTTTTAAGCATCAGATAATCTTCAGTGATCGTATAAAGTTTTGCTGATAAATAGTGAAACCTGTCTTTCAGTTCAGGATCCGGGAAAGATTCGGTTTTGAGTTTCATCAGTTCCTGTTCAGCCATTTTTGTTTCGCTTTGCTGAAGAAATAATTCAATTTTATTTAATTTTGTTTTCAGGATCGAATTGTGAATTGTTCCCTGCTGTAGTTCCAGGTTTTCCAGAAGATTGTCATAATATTCCAGAGCAGCCTGATTCTGGTATAGATCTTTTGCATAATCACCTGCTTTCTCAAAATAAAAAACAGTTTTATCATTGATCTCAGCTTTTTCATAATTAAAAGCTATATCCGCATAATAAGGTTTCAGGTCTTTATTGTATAAGGTTTCAAAAGTCTCAGCAGCTGATTTATGAAGATTCCTCAATTCCTTTTTCAGGATAAGACCGTAAATGCTCTCACGGATAAAAGCGTTTTGAAAAGCCCGGTTTGCTTTGGATAATGAATACCAGATATTCTGCTTTTCACCATCCTGGATAAAGGAATCGATATACTTGTCATCTGTCATTGTTTTTAGGACATTATCGGTGAATTGATTTCCAAGAACAGATGCTTTTTTTGTAATATTTTTCAGGTCCGGATTTAATTTATCGATCCTGGCAATGATCACGGAATTAATATTGGTCGGAATTTTTATATTCCTTTTGGTGATCTGCAATTTGTTGTTGATGATGTTCTCTTCTTTCAGATAGAAAATTATCTGTTCAACATAAAACGGGTTCCCTTCACTTTTTTCCCAGATCAGTTTGAAGGTTTTTTCCGGGATTTCTTTTTCAATTTCCAGTTTGTCTTTGATCAACTCTTTTGTTTTTTCTTTATTAAGAGATTTCAAGGTTATCCTTGCTTCTCTGACATCATTTAAACCGAAACTGAATTTAGTGTGATCATCATTGTACCGGCAGGAAGAAATTATTATAAAAGGATAGTTTTGGACATTTCTGGTTAGAACATGCAACAAGTTTTTAGTATCGACATCGATAAAATTCGAGTCTTCAAATTCAATTATTACAGGTTTTTCCAATGATAAGATTTTAATGAGATTAGTGACTGCGTAAAGCATGTTTTCATACTTATTTTTTGGATCGAGCTGTTCATAAAGAGAATTTTCCCAGGTAAGGTTTATTAATGCTCCGAGAAATGATTTTGTCCGCACAAGTTCTGATTTGAGCTTTTCATCTTTGCTTGATTTAAGCAATTCCTCGATTTTCGCTTCGAAGTTTTTTTTATTGGATTCATGATCATTTTCTTCGGATTGTCCGAAAATCCAGGATAAAAAGTATTTAACAGGATTGAAACTTTTCCGGAGAATAGCATCGCAGGGCATATATATCCAGTTGTAATCATTTCTATGCAACGACATTTTGAATTCTTTGATCAACCTGCTTTTACCGATTCCGGCAACTCCCTCTACATAAACAACTCCTCCAAACTTGTTGCCTTTTGTCCGGTTCAATGGTTTAATGATCTTTTTCAATTTTTCAAATTCAGATTCTCTTCCAATCAACTTACCTTTCGAAACAAAGGTGGTTGATCGTTCTTTTTTCTTTTGCAGCCTAAAAGCAGTAATTTTAAACTGGAAACCTTTTAGTTCTAATTCTCCCAGATTTTGGGTATGATAATTAGCTTTTATTTTGTCATAGATAAACCTGTCGAGAAAAATTTCAGTCCAATTTGCTTTCATCATGAATCGGGCTGCAACATTAACAGCCATTCCCAGAGCAGTATATTCTCCTCTTTTTT
>DRTC01000250.1 GCA_011372345.1 Candidatus Cloacimonadota bacterium | reverse complement strand
TAAAAGAGCAATTACAAATGGATATTCGTTCTGGATGTATTCACCGAGAAGATTTGGGAAAACATCACTGGTTCTAAAAGCGTTTGAAACGCTGCGTGAAAAAGATATAATCACCATCTATTTTGATTTTTATAATGTTCTGAATGCAGATGATTTTGCTCGGAAATATTCACAGGTTTTGGTTAAAAATCTATTCAGTTGGAAAATGGGAGTTGAAAAATTAACCAGAAAAGTTGCCGAATATTTCAAAGGTCTTTATCCGAAATTTTCGATAGATGCGCTTGGTAATTCAACTTTATCGTTTGAAACACAGAACATTGAACATCAATCTGAAATAGAAACGATTTTGAATGTCCCGGAGAAAATTGCAGGTAATAAAAAGATTTGCATTGCTTTTGACGAATTTCAAGAAATATATCGCATTAAACCTTTTATCATCAATTGGATGCGTTCAAATTTTCAATTCCACAAAAAAGTGTCTTATATATTTTTGGGTAGTCAGCAATCTTTGATGGAATATACTTTCTCCGACACAAATTCTCCTTTTTACGAATATGGTTTCAAAATGAATATAGAACCGATTTCTGCTGAAGATTTAACCAAATACATAAAGAAGCAATTCAAGAAAACAAAGCAGAAAATAAACGATGATACTATAAAGGAAATTTTATCAGAATCTCGCTGTCATCCTCACTTTACACAACATTTTGCTTCATTTGTCTGGGAAATGATTTTGCAGGATGAGAATCAGGAAAATCCAGGTTTCAAAGACAAATGGTTAAATCGAGTAATTGCAGGTCAGTCGCTGATATTTCAAAATATCTATGACCAATTCAGTCTGAATCAAAGAAAAACGATTATAGCAATTTCAAATTTAAAAAAGAATGACAAACTCTTTTCCGGTGAATATCGGAAAAAATTCAATCTGCCGGAAACATCGTCTTTGACTGCTACAATTAACAGTTTGATGAAAAAGAATTTAGTTCAGAAGTTAGACGGTAGTTACCAAATTATTAATCCTGTTTTTGAGGAATGGGTGAGAAGTTTGTGAATTTATATTCGAATTTTTGAATTGTCGCATCACTGATACGAAAATTGAGGATAGGATTGAATTTAAAAAAAATTCTTTGCGTTCTTCGCGCCTTTGCGGTGATTAAAAGGAAAAAATATGAAACCAACAAAACTAATCGAAAATCTGGAATGGCTCCGAACCGACATCATCGGACGCAACAAGTTGTTCCAAACTCCGTTCGGAGAAAAACCGCTTGTCTATGCGGACTATACAGCCAGCGGCAGATGTTTGTATTCCATCGAGAATTACTTGCTGCACATAATGCAGTTTTACGCCAACACACACACAGAAGATGATTTCACCGGAAAAACAATGACCACACTCTTGCACAACTCGGAGAAAATAATTAAAAAAATTGTGAATGCTGGAGAAACCGGAAAAGTAATTTTCACAGAATCAGGAACAACGGGTGGAATAACCAGGTTACAACAGATT
>DRTC01000249.1 GCA_011372345.1 Candidatus Cloacimonadota bacterium | reverse complement strand
CCAAACATTTTTCCAGGCTACAAATCCTCATCTGCCAGAAGGCTGTTGCCTTCATCTTATTCTCAAATTTTGATTTTTCGGTCAATTGCCGGAAACGGAAAGGTTGTTTGCGGAAATCCTGCATCTGGATATTGGGCGGTTCGATAAAACTGACCAACCTGACCTGATCTCCAAGACTGCGGATCAAAGCCAGTAATTCCAAAAACTGAGCAGAATTCTGATAACACATCCAGTTGATCCAATAAGGACCTTGTTCCACATCTTTGACATAAAACCAGATATGATGCGTCAATTCTCCATTTTTTCCATCAAAATAACCGAGACCGAAATTCTTATCATCCCAGATCATTTCAGCATGAGTTGTTTCCGGTTTACCGAAATTAATAGCACCGTGAAATCTTTTCCGGCTTATACGCGATTTATAAATGACTTTCCAATCCTTTTTGGTCAATCTTTTGGGAATACGAAAATCAGAATTCGCTTTCAGGTCGGCAGGATCAAAGTAAATGATATGCTCGTAACATCCGCTTCCATAACCGAGTTTATCATAAAATCCCTGCTCGAAAATTCCCAATCCGGAAACTAAAGCACCTTTTTCAGCAGATTCGGCAATAACGCGAGCTGTCAGTTTCGATGCTAAACCTTTTTTACGGGCGATCCTGCTGGTCGTAACTGCTGTTACTCCGGAAAATTTCAATTCCTCATCGAGATATTTTATCGTGCCGGGAACC
The DNA here is from genome assembly GCA_011372345.1 of Candidatus Cloacimonadota bacterium. NCBI lineage: Bacteria > Pseudomonadati > Candidatus Cloacimonadota > Candidatus Cloacimonadota bacterium. The sequence goes on along the minus strand of DRTC01000249.1, from coordinate 4,325 downwards.
GTTTTTGCCAGCACTTCGATCTCCCTGTTTATCTCTGCGACCAGAACATTTGCCGGTTTCAGCATCAGATCCATTACTTTTTCTTTGCCTTTTTCCAGCCAGCCCACTTCTTTCCAGATGCGATGAACTGCGTTTTTGTCTTTTTCTTTGTTGTATTTTCGGAAAATTATTTTATCCACTTTTTTGCTCCTTTCTTTTCACAGAAATGAGTTCTGCATAACTGAGTGTTTTTCAGCAGAATTCAAAAAACATGTCTTTGCGAGTTTTTCTTCTTGCTGTTACAAACGAAGCAATCTCTTGCTTCACATTCAGTTAGAGGAGCAGATTGCTTCGGAAGAATTTTTTTGAATGAGACCTCGCAAAGACAATTTAAATTATGCAGAATCCATTTCACAGAATGCAATTCTGTGCTACTGTATCACGAGTCTCCGACTCTTTTAAAGCTTTAAATTTGAGTTAATTTTATCTTTTCTCACGGAAAACAATTTCGTGCTACTTTGAATCGAAGATTCATTATTACAACGGATCAGAGTTCCGTGTTACAAATTCTTCACAATCTCACATGCCAACCTGACATTATTCTCGACCAATTTTATATTCGCTGACAGCGATTTCCCTTTTGTTAGATCTACTATTTTCGAAAGTAAGAAAGGAGTAACTTTTTGTCCTTTTATTTCTTTCTTCTTTGCTTCCTGAAGAGCTTTCTCGATATATTCTTCCATTTCTGTATAAGGAATTTCGTATTTTTCAGGAATTGAATTTGCGACCAGAATTCCATTTGATAATCCTAATTTTTGATTTTCTTTGAAAATTTCGGCAATTTGTTTTGCTGAATCGATCCTGTTAATTTTCAGATTTGTTTTTGAGGAATAAAATGCTGGAAAATGATCAGTTCCATAACCATAAACAGGAACAGATAAAGTCTCCAACATTTCCAAAGTTTTAGAAAGATCGAGAATTGCCTTTGCTCCGGCTGAAACAACGATTACCGGAGTTCGGGAAAGTTCTATCAGATCAGTTGAAATATCAAAACTAATTTCAGCATTCCTGTGAACTCCGCCGATCCCGCCTGTTGCAAAGACATTTATCCCGGCAAGATAGGCACATCTCATCGTCGCTGAAACAGTTGTTGCTCCGATTTCTTTCTTTACTAAAATTCTTCCGATATCACGACTGGAAACTTTTTTTACATCCTGATTTTTTGCTAAAATCTCCAGTTCGGATTCTTCCAAACCGATCTTGATCTTTCCGTTCATTAAGCAAATTGTTGCCGGAACAACTCCATTTTCCAAAGCAATTCTTTCCAGGTTTTTCGCAACTTCCAGATTTTGAGGATAAGGTAAACCATGTGAAATTATTGTCGATTCCAAAGCAATTACAGGCTTTTTATTATAAAAAGCTTCTCGAGTCCTCTCATTTATTTCCAAAAATCCAGGCATCTTCTCTACTCCAAAATCTCAACTTTAAGAGTTTTCACACCAGCAGCGATCAATCCAATTTTTTTTGCTGCTCCATAAGAAAGATCGAGGTCTCGACCTGCTTTGAATGGTCCTCTATCATTAACACGAACCGTTACTGTTTTTCCGTTATCTTCATTCGTCACTTTCAGCCTTGTCCCGAAAGGAAGTGTTTTATGGGCAGCAGTAAAACCATTCATATCAAAAGTCTCACCGCTGGAAGTTGGTTTCCCATGAAATTTTTTTCCATAATAAGAGGTTACCATGTATAGAGAATTTCCCTGTTTTTTTTTGCTTTCCTTTGTTTTTGCTGTTCCAAACTTCTGATGTAAGGGTTCTTTGGAAACCCCTTTAGTCTGATAACCAGAACTGGAAGCACATCCTAAAATGATGTAAAAAATCATTCCAAAAAGTATAAATCTCAAAACGGACTCCTGTTTTTTTGTTATCAAAAAATTTTTTCTTTCCAAATACTGTCTATGATTTTTTCTGATTGACAGAATTTTGAATGAAAACAAGTTATAACGCAGAAAATTATTAAGAGGAAAATAAATGAGATCTACGATCATTGATTATTTTATTTCATTAGTCCAAATCGATAGCGAATCAAAGAACGAAATGGAGATTGCTTTGAGTCTGGAAGCAGATCTGCAGGATTTGGGAGCTGTGGTTCATTTTGATAAAGCAAATGAGAAGACCGAAGGAAATGTCGGAAATCTGTATGCGTATTTCCCGGGAAAAGTAGAAAAAGAACCGATCCTGTTTTGTGCTCACCTGGATACGGTTGTTCCGGGAAATGGAGTTAAGCCTAAAATCAGGGAAGACAGGATAATTTCGGATGGAACGACAGTTCTCGGTTCGGATGATAAATCGGGAATTGCAGAAATTGTCTGGGCGATCAAAGAATTGAAAGAAAATAATGAAAGACTCGCTCCCATTGAAGTACTTTTTACGATCTCAGAGGAAATAGGTCTTCTCGGCGCAAAATATCTGGATTATTCCATGATCAAATCCAAGATCGGATATGCTCTTGATGCACATGAAATCGGGGAAATAACGATCGCTGCTCCCTCCCAGAATAGTATGAAATATACGGTTATCGGCAAAGAAGCTCATGCCGGAGCAGAACCTGAAAAAGGAATAAATGCTATTAAGATCGCAGCAGAAGCAATTTCCAAAATGCCGATGGGAAGGATCGACGATGAAACAACCTGCAATGTTGGAGTTATCAAAGGCGGTCGAGCAACAAATATTGTTCCTAACAAAGTGAAGATCAAAGCCGAAGCAAGGAGTCATAATAACGAAAAATTGCGGATTTTGACAAAACAGATGTCGGAAACCATCAAACAAACAGCGGAAAAATATAAATTAGATGATTTTCAGGCGGATGTTAAAATTAAAGTTGTAGAGGAATATCAGGCATTCAAGTTAGATGAAGAGGATCATATTGTGGAATTAGTTAAAAAAGCATCTGAAAACTGCGGATTGAATTTCAAAACATCGATCAGCGGCGGTGGAAGTGATGTTAACATTTTCAACCGGAATGGTTTAAAAATGGGAGTTCTGGGAACCGGAATGAACAAGGTTCATACAGTCGATGAATTCATTCTCATTAAAGATTTGGAAGACGGAGCGAGATGGATCAAGGAGATCATCCGGGAATACTCGAAGTGATTGAATTTTTTCTATTGAAAATTGAATATTGAAAAAACTTACCAAATTTCTAAAAATTTGGGAAGTTTTAAAGGAGCAAAAAAATGACGCAAAGGTTCAATATTTCAAAATCCTGAACTCCATCCTCCCGACTTGTCGGGATTATGAAGTTCTATCATGTTAAATATGAATAATCAAACATTCGTGTTAATTCGCGGTTCCAAATAATCCGTCAAATCCGTCAAATCCGTGAGCAAAAAAAATGAAACTGAACTTTTTCAAAATGCAGGGACAGGGAAATGATTACCTGTTCTTCTATTTTTTAGATAAGAAACTTCCTGACATCGATTTCTCTGAATTAGCAAAAAAAACTTGCGATCGTCAATTCGGAGTCGGAGCTGATGGAATTGTCATCGTTTCCACTGATCCCGAAAATGATTCTTTCATGAGAATATTCAATCCTGATGGTTCGGAAGCTGAAATGTGCGGAACTGCTTTGCGTTGTCTGGTTGCCTATTTATATTCCAAGACAAACAAAAAAACTTTTTCCATTAACACAAAATCAGGAATAAAAAAAGGGATTATTGTCAAAGCAGGAAAAAATCCAATCGTGAAAGTTGATCTGGGAATCCCGGAAATGATCGAAGAAAATATCCTGATCGAGCATTTTTCCGGACATTACATTTCTCTGGGAAATCCTCATTTTGTAACATTTGTTGAAAACTTCGATGAGTTTGATTTCTCCAAAACCGGAAAAAAGATCGAAACAGATATTCATTTTACTCACGGAACCAATGTTGAATTTGTAAAACTCATCAATGAACAAAACATCGTCATCAAATTCTGGGAAAGAGGAGCAGGAGCAACTCTTGCCTGCGGAACAGGAACATGTGCTGCTGTTTTTTCAGGGACAAAACAGAATTTGCTTAAGCATTTTGTAAATGTCAAAGTTCCGGGTGGAGAATTAGAAGTCGAGTTTGACGGGAAACATATTTATTTGATCGGGGAAGTGAGTTTTGTATTTTCCGGTGTTTATGAGATATGAGAACTTTTAAAATCCTTGAAAGGATTAATTTCTTCGGATTTGTTTCAATATTCCCACAGTTGAAACTGAGGGCTAATCTGAATGAGATAATAAGAGAAATCCACAACTTCAGTTGTGGGATTAAAGCATTAACATTCACACTTTTTAATCAGTTCAATGATTTCCAGAAT
>DRTC01000248.1 GCA_011372345.1 Candidatus Cloacimonadota bacterium | reverse complement strand
TTATTAGATATTGAAAAAACATTTTCATTTAAGAAATTCGAAACTCAAAAAGATTATTTAGACTATCGTAAAGATGAAATTCCAGAGAAATATGTAAGCTTTTTCAAATACAATCGAACTGAAAAAAGTATTGAAAGAAATTTGAAAAACGTTTCAGAATATATATTTAAAGCAGGATATTTCGTGTTGCTGACCAATAGTAATAAATTCGATAAATATTCAATATTAGAGCATTACAGAAACCGAGATATTGTGGAGAAAATGTTTGATATTGAAAAGAATCATTTGGATACAAAACGGCTTCGCTCACATAGCGATCTCAATGTAAGAGGTAGATTATTTATAAAATTTATTGCACTTATTCTCTACAGCTATATGTATAAAACAATGCAAAATGGGCTATTTAGAAAATACTCAGTAAAAGAACTTCTTGCTGAATTAAGCAAAATTCAATATGCAAAAATTAATGGAGAAAATATCTATAGCGAAATATCAAAGTCACAAAGAAAAATCCTAAAGCATTTTGAAATTACTCCAAAAATGATTACAAAAACATAGTTATTAAATTTTGATCTCCAATTTAAGTGATAGCAGTTCTGATCCTCGAGCGTTTGATCGAAGGTTGGATCAAAATTCTAAACAGAATTAAAATAACCATGAAAATAAGAAGGTAAAATGAAAAACGAATGACTTTTTTCATTTTCTGCTTTCTGATAATATTCGCTGATAATTCTTTATCCATAATATCCAATTTTCTCTAAAAAATTTTATCAAATATTTAAGCAACTAATATACCATTCAGTTAATCCGCTTAACAATAAAGAGATATCTAAATTTGATGAGAAAAATTTATATTCAATACCGAACACATTGTTCGTTAGTATAACTTTTAAATTATTTTTAGATTTCATCAGATAATCTTTTTATCTTTGCGTATTTGAGATTGAACAGTCTTTAATTGACAATTCAAACTGTTTTCAGATTTGTGTATCCAAAATGGAGCAGAGATTAGAAGATAGAATTTATACATATTCCACCTATTTGAAGAGAAAATATGGTCGAAAAGTTTTTCGAGTAGGATTAAGCACAGGTATTATATGTCCGCATCGGATCAATAGAAATGGTTGTATTTTCTGTAATCCGAATTCATTTACCGGTGAATATCAAGCGGAAAATTTAAGCATCGAAGATCAATTGGAAAAAGCTATTCCATTAATTACTGAAAGTTGCGGAGATATCGATTTGCTTGCTTATTTTCAGGATGAGACTTCGACAGCAGGTAATCTATCCGAGTTGAAAAAGAAATTTACTCGGGCATTGTCTCATCCCAAAATTATTGGTTTGGTTGTTTCCACCAGACCAGACTATGTGAATGAAGAAATCATTAAACTACTGTGCTCATTCGATATTCCGGTAACGATTGAAATAGGATTACAGACAATTCACAATAAAAATCTGGAATTCCTGAATCGGGGACACGATTTTGAGCAAAGTAGAAAAGCGATCGAGCTTTGCGGAAAAGCAGGCTTGGAAGTTGGAGTTCATTTGATCATCGGAATTCCCGGAGAAAATTTCGAGAATATGAAGCAAACGATCAGATTTGTTTCCTCCAATAAATATATCAAGCAAGTAAAATTCCATAATCTGATGATCTATAAGAATACGAAACTTGCTGAAATGTATAAGAATGGAGAAGTCCAGATCTTCGATATTGAAGACTATATTAAAATTCTCGGAGATTTAATTCCATATTTAAGAGGAGATATTGTTATCACCCGACTTTTTACATCAAATATTTTGAACACAAATTTGACAATCGGAAATTTTCAAGGTAATAAAACCAAATGGATGAATTCTTTGAGAAAATATATTTACGAGAATAACATCATTCAGGGAAGTGAAACCGTAAAAACAATTTGCTGAATTGTCGTAACACGAAACTCTGTTTCGTTGTAATTATGATTCTCCGAATCAGAGATCATTTTTTTAGTAGATTTAACAATTTAGCAAATTGTTTTACGGCACAATCAGGAATGATTGTGATATAACTACACAGAAAAATACTTGACATTATACACACTTTAAAACGCATAGCATCTTCAAAACGGAGGTAGAAATGATCGAGAAACATATCAGAATGAACTTAACATTACCGGAATCGATTGCTAATGAACTCTCTCAAATCGCCGCAGAATTGAACGATAAAAAAAGCAGAATCGTTGCCAAAGCATTGGAATTATATTTTGATGAACTTGACGGTCAAATAGCAGAACAAAGGCTTAAAGAACTGGAATCAGGAAAAACCGAATTAATCGATGCCGAAGTAGTTTGGAAGGAACTTGGAATCTAAAATGTACCGAATCAGGTTTTTGAGAAAAGCAGCAAACGAACTAAAAAAAATCGATCCAATCTGGCAAAAACGGATCAAAGAGAAGATAAACAAACTCGCTGAAAATCCGCGAATTTTAAAGAACAGAATTAGATTATTGAAAGGAAAACAGAAAACTCTCTTCAGATTAAAGGTTGGGAAATATCGGATCATTTTTCAAAAAAAAGAAGAAGAATTGATAATCATTATTGTGCGAGTTGCACATCGCAGAGAAGTGTACTAAAATTTTGGAGGAAAAAATGCAATTACAAATAACTCAAGATATACTTTCCATTACTGAACTAAAGAAACATACAAACACTATCTTGCAGCAAGTTCATGAAACGAAAAGACCTGTAGTTCTTACTGTGAATGGAAAAGCGGAAGCAGTTCTTCTCGATGCTTCGGAATTTGAAAAAATGTCGATTGCTTTCGACTTGATACAGAAATTATCAAAAGCGGAAATGGATATAAAAACCGGAAAAACAGAAGATGCAGACACTTTTTTCAAGAGATTCAGAAGTGAAAAAAAAAATATAAAATTAAGATCACGGAATCTGCTCAAAACGATATTGAAGATATCTGGCAATACATTGCTCTGGATAATTTCAAAACTGCAACGAAATTTTTAGATAAGATCGAGCAGAAGATCGATTCTTTACAAAGATTTCCGGAACGAAATCCGTTAATTCCGGAAAATGAAATTCTGAAAAGTGATTACAGACATCTGCTATTCAGCAATTATCGGATTATTTACAGAATTGAAGGAAGTATTGTT
>DRTC01000247.1 GCA_011372345.1 Candidatus Cloacimonadota bacterium | reverse complement strand
TTTCCTGGAAAACCTTGAGATCAGCAGTTTAATAGAAATCCTGAAAAAAGAATCTTCAAAGGATATCGCTTATATACTTTCCTCATTATCAGTAGATTATGCTAAAAATTTCTTTAATGAATTCACTGATAATACCGACGAGATCATTAATGTTCTTTTATCGGATTTCAAAATTTCAAAAGAAGATGCAGAAGCATTACAAAAGAAACTTTTCGAAAAATATAAGAAATTCCTCTCGGAAGAATCAATGAGAACAGATGGAAAAACTGCTCTGATCAATTTCGTAAATAATCTGCCTTTGGAAAATTCAAAAAAATTATATGACAAAATTGAAGAAGTAAACTCTGAAATAGGTAAGGAATTAAGAAATAAAATATTCATGTTTGATGATCTAACTGAACTCGACGATAATGACATAGTTCTAATTATTAATAATCTTGAACATAATTCCCTGATTTCATTCATGAAAAGTGTTAAATATGAAATCAGGGAAAAATTCTTTAGAAATATGTCTGAAAGAGTTGCATCAATGTTCAGGGAAGACCTGGAAATCCTTAATGAGTTATCAGAAGAAGAAAAAGCAATCACAATCGATAATGTTTTTAATGCCATTAGAGAAATTTTAAAATACAAATAAAGGTGAATATATGAAATCTTCAATGTTAATTGGTTTAATAAGCGGTGTTGCTTTGATAGTTATTGTAGTTTTTTCACAGGAAGATATTAGCTACTATCTTAACTGGAATGCTTTTGTAATTACGATTGGCGGAACAATTGCAGCAACTATGGTTTATTTTTCATTCACAGATCTGAAATACGGATTCTCTGCTTTTTTTGAGATCATTTCAGAAAGGAACATAAAAGCAGCTCATATCATCGATGTTATTCTGGATGTGAACAAACGCACGCTTCGAGAAGGAGTGAACAGCAGTTTCGATCTGGTAACAGTCAAACAGTTGCCTTTCCTGGAAAGAGGATTAAGGTTGGTTGCAGACAATGAAAATCCGGCTTTGATCAAAGAAATTTTATTGCGAGACAACAGGTTGATCACCAGAAAAAACAATATTGCTGAAAATGTTTTTTATATTGCCGGAAGTTTAGCTCCCATGTTTGGTATGATGGGAACTGTTATCGGTTTGATTGCCATGCTGAATCGAGTTAAAGATCCAAGTGCGATCCCTTCTGCAATGGGTCTTGCTCTGGTTACAACTTTGTATGGTTTGATCCTTTCGGCTTTGATCCTGAAACCGATATCCGGAAAGATCAGAGTAAAAAATTTAAAAGATACCAGACTGAGGTTATTAATAATCGAAGGTGTTTTATCCATCCAGAGAGGTGAAAATACACAAATTCTCAAAGAAAGATTACATGGATTTTTAGACTAAATGGATTTTATATGAGACTGTTAAACAAATTTACCGGGAAACTTTATAATAGAGCAGAAAATAAAATTTCGGATACTAAAATGAATGTTCATTCCGAAGAAAAAATGAATGTCGAATATGACAGTCCGGTTGGAGAATTGGAAGAGCATTTACACGGAACAGAAAAAAGACTTGATGAAAACATGCTCGATACGATGGTTCCTTATGCTGACCTGATGACATTATTGTTGATTTTCTTTGTCTTCTTTTTCATTATCAGTGATTATGAAAAATCAAAAATGATCGTTGAAAATCAGGAAATAATGGAAAAAGTGAATGTGGATTCATTATTTGATCTTAACGAAAAAACGATTACAATTCCCAGCGAGATATTATTTGACATTGGAAAAGCTGACCTGAAATGGAAAGCAAAAGCTGCTT
>DRTC01000246.1 GCA_011372345.1 Candidatus Cloacimonadota bacterium | reverse complement strand
ATTTACTTTTTGATTTCAGATCTGAAAGTGATTATACGGATTTATTTTATGCAGAGAAAAAACAGGTTGAGGAACTAATTCCCCAAGCAAAAGAATTGATAGATTTTATTTAAAAAAATAATTGAGAATGAAAAACTATAAATTTTAAGGAGTCCAAGATGAGCAGAAATAATGTAATCCTAATTTTACTGATTATTCTTATTGCGATTTTTATTTTTAATAATAAGAATACAAATAAGAAAGTCGATTTACCGGAATTAGAAATCAATGAACCGGGTATTTACAAAACTTCCGTTGCAGATGATTACCGGAAGCAGAAACAAAGTGATACGGATGAAATCTTTGTTTCCCGTACGAACGCTATAACCAGAGCGGTTGAATTGGTGCAGCCGGCAGTTGTAAGTGTGAATGTGATCAAGACGCAGATCATTCGCAGATATACGAATCCGTTTGATAATCCCTTCTTTGGTTTTTTTGATAATTTTCCTTATAAACGGGATATAAAAAGTATTGGTTCAGGTGTTATTTTCAATGACGACGGTTATATTATTACCAATTCGCATGTTGTCGAGGGTGCTACTCAAATAAAGATAATCTTATCTGATGAAAGACAGTTCGATGGCAAATTGATCGGGATCGATAGTGTCCATGATGTTGCTATTTTGAAGATTGAAGGAGAAAATATTCCCAGTACGAAGCTGGGAAATTCTTCTGATATAATAATCGGGGAATGGGCGATTGCAGTTGGAAATCCGTATGGTTTTTTGATCAAAGACAGTAAACCGAGTGTTTCTGTTGGAGTAATATCAGCAGTAAACAGGAATTTTGCTGAAAATCGCGATCAGAAGATCTATAAAGGAATGATCCAGACAGATGCTGCCATAAATCCGGGAAACAGCGGAGGACCATTGGTAAATATTTATGGTGAAGTGATCGGGATAAATACTTTTATTTTTTCTGAATCCGGAGGTAGTATTGGAATTGGATTTGCTATTCCAATCGACAGAGTGAAAAAAGTCAGTCAGGAGCTGATCAAATACGGAAAGGTGAGAGATATCTGGTTTGGTTTCAAAGTTCAGGACATAAATCCCATGATCGCTTCCTATCTGAAATTGAAATCAGTTGATGGAGTTATAGTTGCATATATCGAGAAGAGAGGTCCTGCTGCAAAAGCCGGTTTGAAAAAAGGTGATATCATTACAAAAATAAATAATCTTAAAATTAAGGATGAAAATGATGCGGAATTAGCAGTTAGAGAAATTGCGGTTGGAGATGTGATCAGGTTGGAGATCAATAGAGATAATAAGAAGAAGACCATAGAAATAAAGGCTGTAGAGTATAAGAATTAGTGAAAAAACTTATCAGATTTACACAAATTTGTGAAGTTTTGGAAGATAAACTTGTTCCCAAATTTTATTTGGGAACACAATTGAATGAAAAATTTTATTTTTTTAGATAAGAAGGAATTAAAGTAATGAAATTTAAATTCATCAAGAAATCAAAGTGAAACTTTTATCGCAATTACATTCCAAATTAAATTTGGGAATGAGAAAAGT
>DRTC01000245.1 GCA_011372345.1 Candidatus Cloacimonadota bacterium | reverse complement strand
GTTGAGGAACGAAATCTTCGCAATGGTTGAACTCGTTGAATTAGTTGAACTCGTTGAATTAGTTGAACTGGTTGAATTGGTTGAATTGGTTGAAATGGTTGAATCAGGAAAAAGCGAGAAACGAATCCTTCGCAATTGGTGACTTTTATTTCCTGATCATAACAAGTTCCTGTTTCTCGGTTGGTTTACTTTCCTGACCATTTCGGAGGTCTCCTTCCTCGACCATCCGTAAAGTCATTATCTATCACTTTCCACAGTCAGTTTCTTTATTTTATTAGCTAATTCATCCGACAACTGTTCTTTCATAACTCGCCATTTCCAGTTATTTCCACCTACAGAACCCGGAGAATTAAAGCGAGCAGAATTATCCAATCCCAGGAAATCCTGCATTGGAATTATTGCTAAGTCTGCCTTCGATTTCCAGGCAACTTCGATCAATTTCCAACTTATCTTTTCTTTTCCATCGTAATTCAAATATCGGTGAAGATGGTCTTTAACGAAGTCAGGAATATTTTGGTACCATCCTTCGGTTGTGTCATTGTCATGAGTTCCTGTGTAAACGACACAATTTTCCGGATAATTTTCCGGGAAAAATGGATTGTTCTCATCTCCTCCAAAAGCAAACTGAAGTAATCTCATCCCGGGAAATTGGAAAAATTCCCGCAATTCGACGACTTTTTCAGTAACCAATCCCAGATCTTCCGCAATGATCGGTAAATCCCCTAATTCATTTTGAACTGCTTCGAATAATTTCTTTCCAGGTCCAGGAAGCCATTCACCGATTTCTGCTGTTTTGTTTTCCGCTGGAATCGCATAATAATGAACAAATCCGATAAAATGATCGATCCTGACATAATCTACAATTTCCAGAGTTTTCCTGAACCTTTTAATCCACCAGACGAAATCTTCCTGCTCGTGTTTTTGCCAGTTATAAAGGGGATTTCCCCATAGTTGCCCGAGTTTGCAGAAATCATCAGGCGGACACCCGGAAACCTGGATCGGATTTTTATTTTCATCAAACTGGAAATATTCCGGATTTGACCAGGCATCGGAACTATCGAAAGCAATGTAGATAGGGATGTCACCGAAAATCTTTATTCCTATTGATCTTGCATAATCGTGAACTTCTTTCCATTGTTTGAAGAACAAATATTGCAAAAATTTGTGATATAAAATTTCTTCTTTTTGTAATTTCTCATACTTCGAAGTCGATTCCGGTTTTCGCAACTTGATATCTTCATCCCACTCATTCCACGGTTTCCCGGAAAAGTATTTTTTCAAAGACATAAAAAGAGCATAATCGTTAAGCCAGTCCGTTTCATTTTCACAAAATGTATAAAAATCTAAAGGAATGTTCTTTTGAAAATTCAAGAATGCTTTTCTAAAAATCTTGTTTTTAAACTCGATCACTTTTCCAAAATCAACTTTGTCTCTGGGAAAATTCATCTCAATATTGATGTCGGAATTTGATAAAAAACCATCTTCTAAAATTTTTTCCAAATCGATGAATAAAGGATTTCCGGCAAAAGCGGAAAAGGTCTGATAAGGTGAATCTCCATAACCGGTAGGACCAGTTGGACATATCTGCCAGATTTTTTGTCCTGAACTTTCTAAAAAATCGATAAATTTGAATGCTTCTTTTCCCAGACTTCCGATCCCGTATTTTCCCGGTAAGGATGAGATATGTAATAATATCCCGCTGGAACGGTTGAATTTCATTTATTCTCCTGTATCACCATTGTCTCAATGGTTCTTTGATTTTTTGTCACAGAATGCAATTCTGTGCTACTCCCTTGTTCCCAAAATTCAGGCATCATCGGAACGATGATGAGGGAACATAATTGGACGAAAAACTCCGTTTTGGAAATTTAATAATCAGAGTTTAAGTAATTTCATTTCGAAACTTGAGTTTCGGAATGAAAATAAATCCCACAGAATGCAATTCTGTGCTACATTGTGACACATTTTTGCAAAATGTGATAAAAATTTTTGGATAAATTCGAAATTGTTATATTTTCTGGCAATCATTTTTTTTCTTGTATAAAAAATCGCTTTTTGTTTTTTTAAACTCAAAAAAAAAGAGGTTAGAATGGATCAAAAAAATATTTTGAAAAATCTGATTAAAAAAATGCAGAACAACTTTCAGCAGAACAACTTTCAGCAGAACAATTTTCACCAGAAAAAGGTTTTGATCGGTTTTGACGGTTTTATCGACGAGATCATCGAAGTCGTGAAAAAGAGAGAGAATCCTGAAAAATACGAAAGACTTTCCACGATTTCCGAACTTGCGGAAAATATTTCTAAAATGTCAGGTTTGAGTGGAAATATCGAACTTGTTCCTGCTCAAATCAAACTCGGTGGAAATGGTCCGATAATGGCAAATGCACTTTATCAGCAAGGACATAAAACCTCTTATATTGGAGCTTTAGGGAAAAATAAAATTCATCCGCTTTTTAAAGATTTTGTTCGTAATTGTGAAAATGTGATATCTCTAACTGATCCCGGTCACACCGATGCTTTGGAATTCGATGATGGAAAAGTGATGCTCGGTAAAATCAATAAATTAACGGAAGTGAATTGGAAGAATCTTCTTCAACATATTTCAAAAGATGAATTGAAGAAAAAATTTGAATCACTTTCTTTAATTGGAATTACAAATTGGTCAAGTTTACCTGAAATGAATTCTATCATTAAGGGATTAAACGAAATCTGTTCTGAAATCTCGCATCGACCAACAGTTTTTTTTGATCTTGCTGATCCGAAAAAAAGAACAAATGAAGATATTTTAAAAGTCCTTTCTTTGATATCCGGATTTCAAGAAAATGCTGAAATTATTTTTGGTATGAATAAAAACGAATCTGATGTCATAGCTCGTACTCTTGATATATTTGAAGAAAATGTCATCTCTCGAGCGGGTGAAATCAGGGAAAAGTTAGAAATAACTGCTGTTACAATTCATCCTTTAGATGGAGCAGTTTGTGCAACCGAAAACGGAAATTTCCGGATTGAAGGTCCTTACACTCCCGAACCGAAACTGACAACCGGAGCAGGTGATAATTATAATGCCGGATTCTGCAGCGGCTGGATTTACGGATTTTCTCCGCAGGAATGTCTTGCTCTCGGAGTCTATACTTCCGGATTTTATGTGAGGAATTGTTATTCTCCGACTCTGGAAGAATTGATTGATTTTATGGAACAAATGAAATGAAAAAATAAACACCGAAAACACCGAGAGAACACCGAAAGAATCTGGTTAAATTAGTTAAATCTATTGACTGGTTGAATCAGGGCAACAACAGAAAATCTTCGATCAAAGTATCAAAAACAATGCTGATTGTGAAAGTAGCACAGAATTGCATTCTGTGAAAAAAATCTAATTAAAATTTGACAGAAGATTTTACAGAATAATTTGTGTACTTT
>DRTC01000244.1 GCA_011372345.1 Candidatus Cloacimonadota bacterium | reverse complement strand
CCGGAAATTATAAAGGGATTTAATTAAACGCTGAAAACACTGAAATCACCGGAAAAAATAATAAATGAAAAAATTAAACACTGAAAAACACCGAAAAGATAAGAATATGTGTTATGTAGAACATAACTTTGTAAATTGATTAAAAAATATAATTGGAAACAGGAAAAGGAAACGGGAATTCAGAAAATTGAAATGCAAAATATAAAATCTCTGTGATCTCTGTGACTCTGTGGCTAATTTTGAAATTCCGATACATTTAAATAAAGGAGTAATATGACTGAATTACTTTATGCAGATATAACAGAAAAAATCAGGCAAGCAGCATTTGAAATTCATCGATATTTCGGTAATGGTTTTTTGGAAAAAGTTTATGAAAATACGCTTGCTTATAAACTTCGTTGAGAAAAATTGAATGTGAAACAGCAGGAACCAATAAAGGTTTATTTTGAAAATAATATTATTTATTGTTGGAGATTATTTTGCTGTTCTAGTTGTTGAAAATAAAATCATTGTGGAATTAAAAACTGTTCAATCACTTGAAAAAGTTCATTATGCACAATTGAAAAATTATCTGAAAGCAACCAAATTTTGTTTAGGATTACTGATCGATTTCGGTTCAAAAGAGTTACAATTTAAAAGGGTAATTTTGTAATACGATTAAAACACTGAACAACATCGATAGACACAGAAAAGAATATTTTTAATATTTATTGGTGTTAAATTTAAAATCAATTTATTCGGTGAATTCAGTGTTTTTCGGTGTTTAAAATGAAAGTCCTCATCATCCGTTTAAGCTCGCTGGGAGATATCGTTCTCACACAACCGGTTGCGAAAGTTTTGCGAGAAGTGTATCCAGACGCACAAATTGATTTTTATACAAAAAAGAAGTTTGCTGGTTTGGTTAAAGCTTTTGGCTGTGTCGATGATGTTCTTGTCTGGGAAAAGAAAAACTTGCTATCAGGCAGTTGCCGGATGGCAAGTTTAAGAAATGATTACGACATCGTCGTCGATCTTCATTCTAAACTGAATACTTTCATTATCAAAAGAATGATTAAAGCAAAAAAAAAAGTGACTTATAGTAAAAAACATTTCTTAAGATGGCTGATGATCAGAAAACTTACAAAAAAAGAAATTTCATCGACAATCGATCTCTATTTTTCTGCTTTGAGAAAATTGGGAATTGAGGAAGAATCTTCGTTTCCTGAATTAATACCTTTAAATAAAAACCTTCAAGGTTTTCAAAACCTTGAAGGTTTAAGAAAGATCGCTATTTTCCCCGGAGCAATCCACAAAACAAAACAATATCCGATAGAACAACTCGCTGAATTCATCGATTCGATCCCTACGGAATGGAATTGTAAATTTATTATTTTAGGTTCAAAATCGGAAAAGGAACTTTCAGAAAAATTACAATCTCACACAAAAACGGAATTGCTCAATTTTTGCGGAAAATTCGATATTACACAACTTATTTCTGCCATTGATCTCTGTGATGTTATCATCTCCAATGACAGCGGACCAATGCACATCGCAGCAGCATTGAAAAAACCACAAATCGCAATATTCGGAGCGACTCATCCCAAACTTGGTTTTGCTCCTTTGAATGAAAAAGCAGTAATTTTGAAAACAGATATTCCTTGTCAGCCGTGTTCATTACACGGCGGAGAAAAATGTCCTAAAGGTCATTTCAAGTGTATGAAAGAGATTTCTCCAAAGTTGCTCAAACAAAATCTTAAGAAAATATTGAAGGTATGAGTCCACTCTAAAAAGGCAATAATTTGGAATATGTTTGAAATTTTGCCCGAAATTTGGAAACTGATGAATCGGTTAATGACCTCTATCTTCTTATTAACCACCAAATTAAGTTGGTGGTTAATGAAACAGGAAAAAGTATTAACCGTTTTAACGGTTTCTAATTTTATTGAGTTTGAACTTTTTAGAGTGGACTCATGTATTGAATTTCTAAATTCGAATCTATAATTTTCGACAAACATTAACAATTTATTTCAATGAAAGGCAGCGAATAGCACTCGATTCATTTCCTAAGTTATTCAGTTTATTTTCCGACTCCTATGAAAGCCCATTCTAATTTCCTGCAAAATAAGGAGATGGGATTTTGATTAAAATGAACAAGATCGGCATCTTGTTTTACGGATCAGGTTTCATCTTAATAAAACTATCCGCTTGCGGATAAATCTGGGCTGAAGTCGATAATATGAGAGAATTACTGCGATTTACATCGAATAAATTCGATGGTTAATGTTTTATCTTTGTACTTTTTACGCATTGTCGCGGCTACATTCCCTTCACTGTAACCTTTAGTTACATCCAAAAAAACTTAGTTGACAAATAATCCCCAAAAATGTCTTTTACCTAAAATGTTTTTGGGGTAATTATGGACAGGAAAGTAGATAAGGTTTTATCAAAATATACTATTGGCCATCTGTTTTCATTTGATAAATTTTTTAATCGTTTATCGACAGATAGCAGTCAGATAATAGAAATTATTGGTGATTCGGGTTCTGGCAAATTCAATATTTTTCAGAAAATTCTTTCTAATCTTAAAGAAAAAAGAATTGAGCATGATGTCTATATTCCTTCTATTTTCAAAAAAAATCAACTACAGGAAATCATAAAGGTCTTAACCGGGATCAGCAAGGAAAAATTTAATGAATTCATAGATTATTCACCGGATTTTAATTTTTCAAATAAATACGATTTTTATTATTACATCACTGAAAACCTGAACGCGCAAAAATTATTAACTTCAAAGACCATAATAATTTATGAAAATTATTATCTTGATAAATATACTCAAGATTTTCTCCAATATTTAGCACATTATTCAAAAGATCAGAATATTAAATTCATCATCTTTACGAGGAAAGATACATTCTCATTTTCGGAGAAGATCCCGATCCGCCTTCCTGACAAAAAAGATATTCAGCAAATTTTACAGGAAATATTTCCTGAAAGGACCAAAAATTATTCGACTGAAGCAAAACTGATCAATAATATTTCCCACGGAAACCTCTTCATTATAGAATATATTTTGAATGACTTTTTTAAAAAAGGAGAAAAATTCGATTTCAGTTCCTACCTTGATAAAAAGATCAATATCGAGTCGATCTATTTCCATCAATTATCAACAATATCGGAACAGGGGAAAAATCTGTTGATCAGTATTTTCCTATTCGATACAAAAGCTGATGACAAGATGTTAAGCAATATAATTGATAAGAATTATCCTAAACATCTGGCGGAACTTGAAAAATGGGATTTGATATTCAAGGTAAAAAAGAAGTATTTCGTGAAAAAAGTATCGGTTGTCCAATCTTTTTTTAGTAATTTTTCCAAAGTAAAACAGGAAAAATATTTGAATCCAATAATGATTAATCTCGATGAAGAAACTAAAAATTATTATTGCTATGTTTTCCAAAAATGTGATCTGAAAAAATATGAAAAGCTGATTAATTATCTCCTGAAATTGAATGATTATGAAACTTTACGGCAAATTTATCTGCAACTGCTGAAAGATCAGAATGATGGTCCGAAAAAAATTACGATTTTGAAAGACTTCGGGATCATTAACAAAAAATTGAATAATACGGAAGAATCTACTGAAAATTTTCGCAATGCTTTGAAGTTAACTCTGGAAAATTCACTTCCTGCAGAAGAAATAGTATTTCATCTTGCTGAAAATCTGGTAGCTACAAATTCCAATGCGTTTGCTCTGGAAATAATAAAAAAATATTCTCCTGGAACCATTGATGATTACTGGAAATGGAAATTGGTTTTACTGAAATGTATGATCCTGATTGATATGGAGGAGTTCGGAAAAGCACTTACTACTGCAGATGAAGCTTATCAAATAACGGTTCTCATCGATGACCGCAAGAAAAGACTGAAAATGCAGGGAGATTCCAAAAAACAGAAAGGATTGATATATTATCATTCCAATGAATGGCAGAAATCAGAAACAGAATTTACAGAAGCTGAGAAACTCTATAAAAATGCAGAAGATATCGAAGGTCTGGCAGCTATTTATAACAATCTGGCTGGATTGGCGCTCCAGCAGGGAGAATGGAAAAATGCGGAAGTTCTGTATAATAAAAGCCTGAACTTCGAGAAGGAGAAATACAATCTGAACGGCATCTGTGTTTGTTATAATAACTTGGGATATTTGTATGAGGATAAAGGTGATTATAAAAAGTCTTTATACTATTTGCAGCAGGCTCTGGAAATAAAAAAATTACTTGGAGATAGAAATAATATCGCGGAAATTTTGCATAACATCGGCGTTACTTATATGGATAATGCAAAATATAAAGAAGCAGCCGAATCCTTCAATGATGCTCTGGAAATTTCCATAAAATTCAAGATCTACCGGAATGTTATTGCCGCCCTTAATGCCCTCGGAGTTCTCTTTTTCAAATCCGGAGATTGGGTAAAAGCTATCGATTATTATGAAAGAGCGATCAAAAAATCAAAAGAAAATAATTTTTTAGAAGGTTTATGTCATTCTTACAATAATCTCGGGGAATTGTATGAAAAAAGAGGAGAATATAACATCGCTTATGAGTTTTATGAGCATGGTTTGGAACTTCTGCCGGAACTTTCCGACGATTTCACGAAAGCTGAACTTTATGGAAACCTGGGCAGCGTTCTGACCTGTCTCCATAAATTCAAGGAAGCATATAAATATATCGTTGAAAGTTATGATTTTTTCAAGGGTTTGAATGTTAAAAAAGAGATAATTGAAGGTTCGTTGAAACAGGCTTTTTATTTCCTTCAGACCAGGAATTTTGAAAGTGCAAATTATTATCTCGGAGCTGCTTTGAAAATAGCAGAAGAGATGGATGATGATTATCAGATCGGAAAATGTTATTATTTGCAGTCTTTTCTGGAGAAGAACGAACCTGAAAAAGCACTGAAGATTCTCAAATCTGCCATTGAAAAATTTGCTAAAACCAAAAATAATTTTGAACTTGCTTTAGCAAATTATGAATATGCTTTCTTATTATTTGAAAAAGAAGAATGGGAACAATCTCTGCAAATTTTGAACGAAAATAAGAAGATCGTGAAAAAATACGGAGCTATTAAATTTCTGGAGAAGAATGATATCCTGATCCAGAAAATAAATAAAAAATATGCGGTTGAACTAAAGGAATCAAAGCACCAGGAGACGCTATTAAGTAATTTTTATGAAATTACTCAAAATCTTAATGAGATCACGGATTTTGATATTCTGATCGAAACTGCTCTTGATAAACTGGTTGATTTTGCTGAAGCAGATGGCGGAATTTTCTGCCTTTATCATAACCAACTTGTTAAAGATTATTGGGAATATATGATCTTGAATAATTTTTCCAATGAAGATAAAGATTTTGATAACATGGTAAAAATTGTTATGGAGACATTTAATAAAAATGAATATCAGAATTTCAAACAACCTCATTTTGCTCCGGAATATAATAATATCATTTCATTTCCTTTGAGCATCAGGAATGAAAAAAAAGGCGTTATCTGTCTGTTCACAAAGCATGATACTTATTATTTCACAGAAAAAAAGATCAATCTTTTGAGTGCTTTGTGCAACCAGATAATTGTGATCGTTGAGAATATTACTTATTCCAGCCTGCAAAAATCTCATGAAGTGATCAGGGAAGAACTGGCTTCGAAAACCAGTTTTTCCAATATTATCGGAAAGAGCGATAAAATTCAGAATATTTTCAGGATAATTGAAAAGATCAAAGATACTCCGACCACAATTTTGCTGGAAGGTCCGAGCGGAACCGGGAAAGAACTGATTGCACGGGCAATTCATTATAACAGTAATCGCCGCAATAAAAAATTTGTCGCTCAGTATTGCGGAGCATTACCGGAAACCCTTTTGGAAAGCGAACTTTTCGGTCATGTAAAAGGCTCGTTTACTGGAGCGACTCATGACAAAAAGGGTCTTTTTGAAATTGCCAATGGAGGTTCTTTTTTCCTCGATGAAATAGCTGATATCAGTCTTTCCACACAGGCTAAATTATTACGATTCCTGCAGGAAGGTGAGATCAAAAGAGTCGGCTCAACCAGAACCGAAAAGGTCGATGTCCGGGTTATTTGTGCTACCAATGTTTCGCTCAAGGAAAAAGTCGATGAAGGAGATTTTCGGCTCGATCTCTTTTACCGTTTGAATGTCATCAAGATCGATGTTCCTTCTTTGAGTGAACGAAAATCCGATATTCCGCTGCTGGCAATTCACTTCCTCGATAAATATAATAAAAAAGTCGGGAAAAGTGTGAATGGAATTACTGATGAAGCCCTGAAATATATGATGAATTACGAATGGCCAGGAAATATCAGGCAGCTCGAAAACGAGATCGAAAGAGCCGTAACTCTTGCAGAAAATGATTCTTTTATCAGACCATCCGACCTTTCCGGAGAAATCTTCCATTTCCAGGAAATCTCCGAAACGATCAATCTGCTGGAAAATAAATCGTTGAAAGATGCTGTTGAAAACCTGGAAAAACAAATGATCCTCAATATCCTCGAAGAAACCGGTTGGAATCAAACCCAGACTGCAAAAAAACTCGGTTTGAGCAGACAGGGATTGATCAAGAAAATACAGAGATATCGACTTGAGAGATAACTCATTCACGAATTTCACGAAAAATGTTTGACAAACAATCTTGTTTGTTTCCATACGCAAGCAGAGTTGTTTGAGGAAATTAACTTGAACGAAAAATGGTAATCAAAAATAATGCCTATGAAGGAAATAATGAGTAATATTGATTTATGGAATGTTGAAACAGAAAAGAAATTCTTTATTGAAGCATTAAAAAATTTTGCATCTCCAGAACAGTTGTTTTATAAATTCGATGAAGAATATTTTGCTTATATTCAAAAAGGGCAACAAAATAACGGGCAGACTTTACAAAGCAGAAATTCATTAATTGGACAATTTACTGAGAAATGGTGCAAGAATTTATTAAGTCCAATTGCAACTAAACTTGGATTATATACAATAAATAGTGTGGTTTGTGAAGAAATCGGTTTAACAAATCGTTCGGATGCGGATATTGCCTTTTGCACAACAAATTCAAAAATTCAAAGTCCAGAGAACATTAAACTGATTTTTGAAGTAAAGATGAGTATTGTTTCGAATTATAAATACTCACAGCAATCTGATTTATTAGAATATCTTGGAGATTATAAATCTCATAAAGGAAATCCTTCAATTCTTCGATCTGATTCAATGCTAAAAGCAATTGGCAAATCTATCAATATCAGGGTGTCCGGCATTGCTTCTGCAAAGATTCCGATAATTATACTTGGCAACAGTCCTATAACAGAAAGTTACAAAAATAAAGTTGATTTTCTGAAAACATCAGGAATAATTCAAGGATTTTTATCTCTATTTCCAAATCCTACTACAAGCGAATTTATCACAAATACTCAAGAAAACGGATTTCAAACAATTTCTTCTATTGAGCAATTATCAAATTTTCTAACTGAAATAATAAATGATAAAATGAATTATTTCTCATCAATGATACCCAAACAGAAACTTGGTGAAATAATTACTATCGCAAATCGAGAAGAATCAGAAATTGAAAAAGCAGAGAAATTTTTATCGTTAATAAGGAAATAATTTATGAGACATGGAACTCAATCAAGTGCGTTTGGAACATCAGGTAGAATAAATCACGATTCATCAAGATTTTATAATTCAAAATTATATGCAGAAAATAAACTAACAAAAGTAGATTGCATTGCTAATGAATTTCCTGAAGAATATCTAAATAAAATAATACTCGGTTCATCTGAAAATATGAAAGAAATACCAGATAATTCAATTCATTTAATGATCACATCACCTCCTTATAATGTTTCGAAAGAATACGACGAAGATTTAACTCTTAAAGAATATTTAGAATTATTACGAAAAGTTTTTACCGAAACTTATCGCGTTTTAATTGATGGTGGTAGAGCTTGTGTAAATGTTGCAAATCTTGGAAGAAAACCTTATATTCCTCTTTCGGATTATATTTCAAAATTAATGATCGATATTGGATATAATATGAGAGGAGAAATTATCTGGAATAAGGCAGCAAGTGCAAGTCCTTCGACAGCTTGGGGAAGCTGGCAATCCGCGTCTAATCCGACATTAAGAGATGTTCACGAATATATATTAATTTTTTCTAAAGGTGAATATAAACGAGTAAGAAACAGGCAAGAGATGGGAAAAAAAACAAATTCCATTTCAAAAGAACAATTTATGGAATGGACAAAGTCTATATGGACAATGAATGCTGTTTCTGCTAGAAAAATCGGACATCCAGCACCTTTTCCAGAAGAATTACCTTATAGACTTATTCAATTATATTCTTTTAAATCAGACATTATTCTCGATCCATTTATGGGAAGCGGAACAACAGCAATTGCAGTGTTAAAATCTAACCGTCTGTATATTGGTTATGATAATAATATTCAATATGTAAAACTAGCTGAAAGAAGAATTTCAAATTTTGAAAATCAACTGAAATTTAATCTTTAATTTCCTCTAGCAAAAGCCTCCACATTCAGATTGAAAGAAAAGTAAGAAGAATTTGGCAGGCTCAAAACATTGTTACATTCCCAATCGAGAGTTGGGAGCGATGAATATCGACTATGCAAAAAAATCGAAATGAATTTTGGGAATAAGTAAAATAATTGCTTTCTATTATATAAAATTTTGTGAAATTAGTGTAATTCGCCTGTCTGGGTGTAGTTTTAACGAAGACTGATGGCTAAAAAGAAAATATGAAAAAACTTTTTAATTTTGTAGTTCTCGATCTCGAAACGACCGGTTTTGATTTTCGGGAAAATGAAATAATCGAGATCGGAGCAGTTCGTTACAAGGAAGGAAATCCTCAAGAAAAATTCTCACTTTTTATCAAACCAAAAAGAGAAGTTCCGCAATTTATCAAACAATTAACTCATATCACTGATGAACAACTCGCTTCCGGAATCTCGATTTTTGATGCCCTGAAAAGATTCAGACAATTTATCGGAGAGGATATTCTAATCTGTCATAATGCGGATTTCGATATTGGATTTTTAAATACTAAGTTGCATGATAACGGATTTCCTAAACTGGAAAACAGAATTTTTGATACGGTCGAGATCAGCAAAATTTATCTTCCTTTTATCTTCAATCATAAATTAGGAACAATTGTTGAATATTTTAAGATAAACTTGGAAAATGCTCATCGTGCTATTTATGATGCGGAAGCAACCGGGCAGATTTTTCTAAAATTATTGGAATTTATCGATAAAAATATTTCCGTAAAACTTAATTACCGTTTAATGGAAATATCGCAGATGGCGAATCTGAATACAAACCTGGATTATTTCCTGCAACAGGTCGTTGCTCATCAAAATAAATACGCACTTCTAACCAGACAGGAACCAGAAATCGATTTCCACAACAAGAATTACATTTCTCATAAACCGGAAAAAGAGGTTGATCCAACCATTTCGCAAGTATTTGAAACAAACGGTTTATTCTCAAAGAAATTTGAGAATTATGAGATCCGTGACGGTCAGATCGAGATGTCCAAAGCAGTTTTACAGAATTTCCAAAAAGAAGAATATTTATTGGTCGAAGCCGGGACAGGAGTCGGAAAAACTCTTGCCTATTTGATTCCTGCGATCAAGCATTCAAATAAAAATAATGCAAAAATTATCATTTCTACGAACACGAAAAACCTGCAGGAACAACTTTTTTATAAAGATCTGCCAACCGTTGGAAATTGCGTTGATATTCCCTTTACAGCAACTCTTCTGAAGGGTAGGAGCAATTATATCTGCGAAAAAAAATGGGCAGAATCATCCCTTGAATTTGAAAAATATTTCTCACCTTACGAAGCTAAAGGTTTTCTCAATCTGATCGTCTGGAAAGAATTCACCCAAACCGGAGATATTTCCGAAAATACTTCCTTTAATACGAAAAGAGACGGCAGTATCTGGAAAAAACTCTCTGCTGATCGTCATTTCTGCCAGGGCAAAAAATGTTCATTTTTCAGGAAATGTTATTTGATGGATATCCGTAAAAAAGCAGAAGCTTCCAACCTGGTCATCATCAATCATCATCTGCTGCTGAATGATATGAAAAGCGAAAATGCGGTTCTTGGGAATTATGAGAATTTGATCATCGACGAAGCACATAATCTGCCGCATATCGCTTCTTCGGAGCTTGGTTTGAGTCTCGGATATGCTGATATAAATAATTTCTTTTCCTCGATGTTCGCCACCCGTAAAAGATTCCAGACAGGAATGTTGCCGAAATTGAAAGCAGACACAACCGGAAGTGCGGTCAATCAAACCACCAAAGATTTTTTGATCACCAGATCTCAAGAAGCGATAGACCTGCTGGAAAGTAAAAAATATATCTTTTCCGAACTTTTTAAAAAAATCGGGGAGGTTGTCGAAAGACAAGGAAGATACGGTAAATTAAGGATCAAGTCAACGGAAGATTTTCCCTTTATAAACAGTTATTTGAGTGAATTCATCGAGTTCTGGAAAGAGATCAACAAAGTGATAATGGCTATCCGGGAATCGCTCTCCACGATCAGTAGTAAGGTTTTCAAAGACTATATCACGAACCTGGATAATGTGGATGGAGTGCTGAAAAGACTGGGTGAATTTAATGATAATTTCCATCAACTTTACAACCCGGAATTTAAGGATTTTGCCTTTTGGCTGGAAAATTTTAGAGTATCGGATGAGAAATATCCAAATGGTATTTTGAATTATGCTCCGCTCAATGTCAATCAACTGATGAACGATCTCCTTTATAAAAAGGTAAAATCTATTGTCTTCACTTCAGCGACGATTGCTATTCGCGGGAAATTCAAATATTTTGCCGGTCGTATGGGATTAGATCTGCTGGAAAAAGATTTTGTGCAGGAAAAGATCGTGCCTTCACCCTTTGATTTTGATAAACAGGCAATCGTTTTAGTTTCCGGATTCCTTCCCGAACCGCGAGATCGTTTCTTTTCTTCCCAGAGCATCGATCTGATAAAGAAGAGTGTGGAAATTTCCAAAACCGGTACCATGGTGCTTTTTACTTCCTACAAAGACCTGAATAAAGTTTATGAGGAGATCAGCGAGACTTTTTATAAAGAAAATATCCAACTTCTGGCGCAGGGTAAAGGCATTGGACGCACGGCAATGCTGAAAGAATTCAAACAGAATAAAAGTGCTGTCCTGCTGGGCACAAATTCATTCTGGGAAGGGATCGATGTTCCGGGAGAATCTCTTTCCTTATTGATCTTATACAAACTGCCTTTTCTT
>DRTC01000243.1 GCA_011372345.1 Candidatus Cloacimonadota bacterium | reverse complement strand
TTGGAGAGCATACTTCCTTCATAAGTTACGAGATCAAAATCCAGCTTTATTTGTTCATTTTCATTGATCACAACAGGTTTCGTTTGCTCCAGGAATTTCGGATGTTTGATTGTAACATTATAATTTCCGATCAATAGAGGAATTACAGCCGGAGTTGTTTCCTTCTGCTTCAGATCATTCAAATGGATTTCTGCTCCTTTTGATTCATAAGGATTGCTAGTGATCGATAAACTTCCTACTTTTGGTGTCGGTTTCAGTTCGATTTCAAGATCATTTCCGGGAGTGATAAAAATTTCCCGTTCAGCGGTATTATGTTTATCTCTTGTCGCTTTTAGTCTGTATTTCCCTTTATTCAGTTTTTTGGAAAAAGCATTATCTGCTACATATTCGTCATCTAAAAATATTCTGGAATTATTTGCAATAACTTTTAATTCAGCAAAATTTCTGGTTAGAAGTAAGGTCTTCTCAATTTTTTGTCCGTCATAAATCGTAATACTTTCTTCCGCACCCATCCAGAGTTCTTTCTCGATCCTGATCAAATAATTACCGGAAGGCATCTTTTTATTGGAAAAAGGCGTTGTTCCCATCAAATTTTCATCTATATAAACATCTGCCCCGCTTTCAGGTTGGGAGTTTAGAATAAGTTCTCCAAAAGCAGGTTTCAAATCAAATTCAAATTTCTCATCATCACCGTCATTGATAACGAAATCTTTTTCTTCAGGATGATAAAGTTCATATTCGATTTTCAAGAGATGAGTTCCGCTTTCGATCTTTTTTCGGTTGACGGGAGTTTTTCCCAAAAGTTTATTATCAAGATAAAAATTCGCTCCGGATGGATTAGAAGTAACTTCATAATATCCGAACTTTGGTTTCATATCTATTTTGGGAAGTGTTTTTGTTTCTCTTTCAGCAAGTTCAAATGTTCCATTATAAGTATAGTAAAAACTTTTTCGTAAAGTAAGTTTATGTTCTCCAGCAGTCAATTCGATATAGATTGGAGTTACTCCCATTTTTTGATCATCTATAAAGATCTCTGCTCCGGCAGGTTCTGATGAAATATCGATAAATCCGGGAAGTTTCATTCTCGTTGTTGTCTGTCCTCTTTCTAAAGTAATTTGGATCGACTCATCTTTTTGAAAATCCCATGTTTTTATAATTTCATTAAAATCCTGTTTAAAAAATTTAAACTTATGTTCTCCTTTCGGTACTTTATAAACGATGAGTTTTTCTTTCTTTTGGATCGGTGCGGAATTATCTTTGGAAATATAAACATCGCTCTCATTCAAATTAAAAGTTATTTGTACAAGATCTTCATCCGCTATACCCATTCCGTAACCTTTTGATCCGAGTGTCATCGTGTAAACTGTATTTGATTTGACCGTGACAGGAACGGCAAAACGCAATTTATTGAATCCCTGCTTTGTAAAAATAAGATATGTAGTTCCCGAAGGAACATAAGCCCAAAACTCTCCGACTTTCTTTTCCGTTTGCACGACTCCGATATTCGTTTGAAAAGAAAACGGGATAAGATCCGTACTAATCTTGATGAGGGCAGCATATTCTCTATTTACATCTCTAACCGGATTCCGCTGTAATTCGATATCATTCGGTTGTTCTTTGAAATCTTTGACGATAAATTCTGCTGAAAATAGATTTAACATAATTACTATAAATAGAATAAATATTAACTTTTTCCCTGAAAGTATTCGGAATTTCATTTTGTTCAACATTTTTTATTTTCTCCTTTTTTCTCATTCCAAACCTGAGTCCACTCTAAAAAGGTCAAATTCAATAAAATTAGAAACCGTTAAAACGGTTAATACTTTTTCCTGTTTCATTAACCACCAACTTAAGTTGGTGGTTAATAAGAA
>DRTC01000242.1 GCA_011372345.1 Candidatus Cloacimonadota bacterium | reverse complement strand
GTAATACATCAAGTATAATATCAAAAGTATGGAGTTTTTGCAATATTCTCAAAGATGATGGAGTCGGTTACGGAGATTATTTGGAGCAATTGACTTATCTGCTTTTCTTGAAAATGGCAGATGAATATTCCAAACCGCCATATAATCGAAATATCAATATTCCAAAGGAATTCAATTGGGAAAATTTAATTACAAAGCGAGGTGCAGAACTTGAAATGCATTATTCTAAATTGCTTCGAGAACTTGCAAAAGCAAAAGGAACTTTAGGACAAATTTTCCTGAAATCTCAAAATAAAATTCAAGACCCTGCCAAACTTTATAAAATTATTGATATGATAAATAAAGAAGAATGGACTTTGATGGGATCGGATGTTAAAGGAAAAATCTATGAAGGTCTTTTGGAGAAAAATGCAGAAGATACTAAAAGCGGAGCAGGTCAATATTTCACACCGAGAGCTTTGATAAAAGCAATGGTAGAATGTGTTCAACCAAAACCGCAGAAAACAATTTGTGATCCTGCCTGCGGAACTGGTGGTTTCTTTTTGGCTTCTTATGATTTTATCGCTGATAAACGACTGAACAGAGAGGAAAAGGAATTCCTAAAACTTAAAACTTTTTTTGGTAATGAAATTGTTGCCAACACACGCAGAATGTGTTTGATGAATATGTTTTTGCATAACATCGGAGAAATTGACGGAGAGAGTTTCATTTCTTCTACAGATGCGTTAATTGCCGATACAGGAAAACGATATGATTATGTTCTGGCAAATCCACCCTTTGGTAAGAAAAGCAGTATGACATTCACAAATGAAGCAGGAGAACAAAAAAAGGACACTCTTGTTTATAATCGTCAGGATTTCTGGGCAACTACTTCCAATAAGCAATTAAATTTTGTTCAACATATTCACACGCTCTTAAAATCAGACGGAAAAGCAGCTGTTGTATTACCGGATAATGTCCTGTTTGAAGGTGGAGCAGGAGAAACCGTTCGTAAGAAATTGCTAACGAATACCGAGCTTCACACAATCCTAAGATTACCGACAGGAATTTTTTATAAGCAAGGTGTAAAAGCTAATGTTTTATTTTTCGATAATAAACCAGCCAGCAAAGAACCTTGGACAAAAGAAGTTTGGATTTACGATTTCCGAACTAATATTCATTTCACCTTAAAAAAGAATCCACTTAAATTTGAGGATTTAGCTGATTTTATTAAATGCTACAATCCTGAAAATCGGTTTGCCAGAAAGGAAACATATTCCGAAGAAAATCCTGAAGGTCGTTTCAGGAAATTCGATTACAAAGAAATTATAAATAGAGATAAAACCAATCTTGATATTTTTTGGCTTAAAGATGATAGTCTTGCAGATTTAGATAATCTTCCCGATCCTGATGTTTTAGCAAACGATATAATTGAAAACATCGAAGCAGGTTTAGAGAGTTTTCGGGAAATAATGGAAACTTTGGACGAGTCTGAATGAAAAGATTTTGTGCTTAACAAATGTGCCCACAATAAGCAATAAGAGGAGCAAGAAGAGCGTGGCAGCTGCCAACCATTATCTTTTCCCAAACAGATAACTCACCTGCCAGTTCATCGTTTTCGGAAATATCTCCCATAAGAAATCTGCTTTTAGATAGGAAATAATTTCCGGATAATTGCATCTAATTCTCACGATCGCATCTTGATCAAGTTTAGCGATTTGATCCTTCAAGAAATTCTCTAATCGTTTTCTATCTTTTATCTTCCAATCAATGAAAATGTCTATCATAGGTCGGATTGGCAGTATTTTGAAATCTGTTTTCACCAATCTCCAGCCATTACAGAATTGCCTGAAATACAATATATAAAATCCTTTTCCCTCATTTTTTTCCTGGAAGGAAGTCCGTTCTGTCGAACCGGAATAAATAACCGGAACTTGTTTCTCATCCTTCCTGAACCAGAGAATTTGTTTCCGATGAATATGACCGGATAAAATGCAATGAAAATTTTCCGGAATATCAATTCCTCTGATCACATCTTCCCCACTCCGGAAAGTAAAATTCTTAACTTTCGAACCTTCCACTGCATGATGAAAACACAGAATTTTGATGTCTGCATATTCTTCATTCCAATTTGTATCTTGAATTATTTTAAGAAAATTATCTCGCACATTATTCCTCTCATAAGGAAATCCGGAAACTCCTATGTTGATACCTTTAAAATTAAAGAAAAAAGTTTGAGGTTTTTCAAAAATATAAATATTCGGATGTCTCGTCAGGATCGATTGCGGAAGTCTCGATCTTTCATGATTGCCGGGAACAATGATGAAGGGAATGCTGTTTTCAGCAAACTCGAACAATATTTCGTATGCTTTGGTCACGATCTGCTGCGGAACTTTGCTGCGGAAGAAAAAATCTCCTCCATGGATGATCAGATCGATTTTATTTTCGAGAGAATACTTCAATACTCTCTCAAAATTATTAAAGAAATCTTGTCCTCTTCTTCTCCTGACAATCCGAGGACGAATCGGATAATCAAAACCTAAATGAGTATCTGAAAAAAATAATATTTTCATATTACTAAACCTTTATTCCCATATATTTTATTCTAAAAAATTAGAAAAGTTTTTTTTCCTTTGACATTAGTTTTACATTTTTCGATTCAGTTTTTAGGAGAATAATCCAAAGAAAGAACTTTATAATATCTGAAATTGAAAATTGGTTTCAGATAAAATTTTAGAGGACTATATGAACAAAAAAGAACAAGTTGTAAATGCTTATGCTCAAGGTTTTAATTGTGCTCAATCTGTACTTTCCGTGTTTTCGGAAAGATTTGGCATCGATGTCTCTGCTGCATTGAAGATCGGAAGTGCATTTGGTGGTGGATATGCTCAGCAAGGAAAAGTCTGTGGTGCTATCACTGGAGCTCTAATGGTTTTGGGTTTGAAATATCCCAGACTTGAACCGGAAAGTGAAAAGCAGAAAGAGAGGATCAATAATCTGGCAGCGGATTTTATCAAAAATTTCCAACAGAGAAACAAAGATTTAACTTATTGCCGGGATCTTTTGGAATATGATGTCAGTACTGAGGAAGGAAGACTAGCGGCAAAAGAAAACAACGCCAGAAAGAAGTGTGAGAAATATGTGCAAGATGCTGTCGAAATTTTAGAAGATATGTTTTTTAGAGGTTATAATGAATTTAATTATCGGTAATGAGTCTCTTCCTCCAACCAGAATTTTCTGTATTGGAAGAAATTATATCAAACACGCCAAAGAACTGAATAATGAAATTCCATCCCGACCGGTAATCTTCATGAAACCTTTTACCAGTCTTGTTCCGGTTGGAAACGAAATCCAATTTCCAAAGCACGGAAAAGATCTGCATTATGAATCCGAAATAGTAATTTTAATCGGAAGAGAAGGTTATGCAAAAAGCATTGAAGAATCAGATAAATTTATCAAAGGTCTTTCTCTGGGACTCGATTTGACATTACGCGATGTACAAAAAGAATTGAAGCAAAAAGGTCTTCCCTGGGAAATTTCTAAATCTTTCGAACAAAGTGCAGCAATTGGAAAATTCGTACAGTTTTCACCAGAAATTGATTTAGAAAATATCGAATTCAGATGTTTCGTGAATGGTGAATTAAGGCAAACTGGAAATTCCCAAAACATGATTTTCCCAATAAAAAAATTGATCTTTGAAATATCTAAAATCTGGAAACTTCTTCCCGGAGATTTGATCTATACTGGAACTCCGGAAGGAGTAGGTTCTTTGAAAAAAGGTGATAAAATTAAAATCCGAAGTAAATTAACAGGTTCTTTTTCCTGGATATCTAAATAACAAGGTTTCTGCAACGAATGAAATTGTCATTGCGAGGAATCTTACAAAGGTATTCCTGCGAAGCAATCTACAACTCCAACTTAATGTAAAGCAAGAGATTGCTTCGTTTGTCAACAGCAAGAAGAAAACCTCGCAAAGACATGTTTTTTTAAATTACGCTGAAAAACACTCAGTAATGTAGAACTCATTTTAAATAACAGTACGGGAGGAAATCCAAATTAGATTCCTCCCGTATTCCTAAACTATCGAATTCTTAAAGATCACTGAATTATCAGTTCACCATTCTCAAAGACGATATCATTAAATCCTTCGATAAGATTTCCATTTTGATCTATCAAGCTCAAATTCTGGAATACAATATCACTGGTTCCAATAGCATCAGCATTTAGCTCAAATGTAAACAATGCTCCATCTCCAGTGATCCCACCTGTTCCTTCCAGTCCGATAGCAACACTTAAAATTCCCGGTTCTTCAAAAAACCAACCTTGCAGATTCGCATTCCCATCCCAAAAATCACCGATTATAACAGGATCCACATCCGGTATCGAGATCAAAGAATTATCAAAAACAATTTCTACTGAAATGGCAAAAAGATTTTTTGCATCTTCAATTGATACAGAATATACTGCTGATTGTCCAACAGAAATTGTTTGAGTACCAGGAATTATTCCTATTTCTAAATTTATTTCTCTGTTTAGAATAAAATCAATACCCGTTGTTGATTGTCCTTCTATGACTTCAACACCAACAATTGTTGAATCAATATAACTTTCCAAGCTGGCTGTAACATCATAAAAACCAGGTTCTATACTAATTAAATAGTTGCCCAAGGAATCTGGATGTTCAGTAGTATCACCTGCAGTTATATCTACATCTTCTACATCTCCATTTCTATCTGCTAGAATAATCTTTCCTTCTATTGTACCTTGGGTGGGAGCTGTTGTATCTTCCGTACAAGAAATCATCAAGACAAATAATAATATTGGGATTAGCTTTATATATGTTTTCATTTGAACCTCCTTATTTCAACAAAACCATTTTTCTGGTATCGATCAATTTGCCGGCACTTTGCAATTTATAGAAATAAATTCCACTGCTGACTCGTTTGTCATAATTGTCATCACCATTCCAGATCACGGAATGTTCCCCTGCATCTTGATGATCATTTACCAGCTCTTTGATCAACTGTCCTTTGACATTGTAGATCGAGATATGAACATCTCCTTCTTCTGCTAATGAATAAGAAATACTGGTGGTGGGATTAAACGGATTTGGATAATTAGCAAATAAATGATTTTTCCATTTTTCTTCCGTTATCGGCATATCCAGTAAGAGTTCAATATGATTTTTGATCTTAATTTCAATTTCACTATCACCAAGTGAATTATAGATCATAAGATAATTATCTTTATACTCATTGTAATCAACTACCAGTGGTGGAAGAGCATACGCTGTTGTATGAGTTTCATTCCAATTCACGAGCAAGCCCAGAACATCGGTAATATTAACTGATCCGTCTCCATTACAATCTGAATAAGCAGCTGCTTGATCATCCCATCCTCCGGGATATGCATGTCCTGTCCACTCAAAGGAAGTAGCAATTCTGGGATTACCTTGATCCCGCCAGTAAACTCCAATCGGTTCAATGTCATATTCATCAACGACACCATTATTATCTGTATCTCCAGGCCAGACCTCCGGAGCAAAGAAAAGGATCACTTCGTTGTTTTCCTCGTCATATTCTTCTATCTCTTCATCAGCATCTACTCTGATATAAACTGAATGAATATCTAAATCAGGAATCGTCCAATCAAGGGAAACAGTTTCAATATCTCCATTGCTCATTGGTCCTAAAGTAAATTCTCCTATCGGATTAACAAATATCGAAGGATCATCTTCATAAAACCTGACTACAAATTCATCAGCAGTACTGCCATTTTCAGAATAACAATAAATCTGGGCTTCAATGGTTACATTATCACCTTGAGTTGTGGTTGTAACTCCATTCTCCGTAATTTCAAGATCAAGATTGGAAGTCCAGAGAGTAACATAAATCGGTGCAGTTGAATCTGATGAAGCATCAAAATTATCCCAAACTCTTAAACCGATAAGTCCGGAATATTCCTGATCATAAACAACATCGGTTGTTTCCGTATCTGCATCTCCGTAAACACCGTCGCCATTCGTATCCCAGGAATAAGCAGTAATAAAATCTCCATCATCAGGATCATAGGAGTTTGATCCATCAAGAGTTATTGTTTCACCAACAGTAGCTGCATAAGGTCCTCCCGGATCTGCAATCGGGGCGTGATTTACACCATTATCCACAGTTGTGAAATGTGTGTCCGTATCTGTTACATCGTCACTTCC
>DRTC01000241.1 GCA_011372345.1 Candidatus Cloacimonadota bacterium | reverse complement strand
GTTCTTCTCAGAGTTGATCATAATGTTGTTAAGAAAGGTGTTATCAAGGATCCGTACAGGATCGATGCTTCCCTGGAAACGATCGAGTATATTTTTTCCAAACAGGGAAAACCGATCATTATGTCGCATGTCGGCAGACCTCGAAATAAGAAAACAGGTGAGATCGAAATCTCCGAAAAAACTTCTGTCCAGCCCATTGTTGAATATTTGAATGATAAGTTAGGGAAAAAAATCAAGACAGTTCAGATCGAAGAACAGACCTCAAAAGGTTTGGAAAATCTCGAATGTATTAATGATTTGATCAAAGAATTGGAAACAGGTGATGTCGATGGTATTTATCTGCCAAATACGCGCTGGTTCAAAGGTGAGGAATCCAAAAATGAGACAAAAACAGAATTCGGAGAAGAACTGGCAGATATTGCCGATATCTTTGTTAATGATGCTTTTGGTTCCTGGCAGCCGCATGCTTCAACGATCGAACCTGCAAAACATCTTCCTTCCTACGCAGGTTTTTTAATGCAGAAAGAGATCGAGAACCTGGATCGTGTTCTGAAACCGGAGAGACCTTTACTGGCTGTTGTTGCCGGAGCAAAATTCGATACTAAGATCAGACCTTTAACAGCTCTTCTGGAAAAAGTTGATTATCTGATCCTGGGTGGAGTTATTTATAATGCTTATCTTTGTGCGAAATATGATCTTAAAATCAAGGGAATAACTGCTGAAGATATTTCTGAAGCAAAAGATTTCATCAATAAGGCTGATAAATATCCGGGTAAGATAGTCGATCTTCCCTATATAATCGAATCTGATATTCTGAACGAAAGGATAGATGGAAAAGTCAGAACATGCAATATCTATATGATGAGAAAGAAAAAAGAATTGAATTATATCCTCGATGTTTCTCCCAAATCATTTGCCGTGAGCACCATCCGGGATATTTTCAAAAACTCGAGAACTATTTTTGTGAATGCTGTCATGGGATTTACTCCTAATTTCTTTGAAGGAACTGTAGCGTTGAATAAAATTATCGATGAGAATAAAGAAGCTGCCAAACTTTTTGGCGGTGGTGATACTCTTCAGGAATTTAAAACATTGCTCCCAAAGGTTTATGAGAATGCTTTGCATGATGATAAATATTATTTTTTCACTGGAGGAGGAACTATTCTAAAAGCAATTGAGCAGGATTCTTCATTGGGTTTGGAACCGATCAAAGAACTGCTCAAACAGCAAGATAATTTAACGGAAAGAAGAACTGGATTAGAACGAAGATCAGGAAATGACCGGAGGACAAAACAGATTCCAAGCGAAAATAATACAAGAACCGGATTCAAAAGACGCTCGGGTAAAGAGAGAAGAAAACCTGCTCAAAAATAAATATCCAATATCAAACAAGGAATATCCGGTGATGAAGGAAGAGAGGGAAGAGGAGAAAAGAAGAATCAATAGCCCCGTCCTTCAGGGCGGGGAATATTATCAAAAGAATCCAAAATATCAATCCGGCAATATGATTTACAGTTAGAACCTTTCTAT
Source organism: Candidatus Cloacimonadota bacterium (assembly GCA_011372345.1). Taxonomy (NCBI): domain Bacteria; kingdom Pseudomonadati; phylum Candidatus Cloacimonadota; species Candidatus Cloacimonadota bacterium. The sequence continues at coordinate 3,925 of DRTC01000241.1, read as the reverse complement.
TTATCCCCAAAATTCAAATCGATAAAATAAAATTCCATTGCTAAAAAAATCGTAATTATTTTTTTCGTATTAAAATATTTTCCGGAGCAGAAAATGAGAAAAGCGGGTGTCTTGATTTGTATCTTTATCACAAATGTATTCCTGTTTTCACAGATCGATCAATTACAGACAAACTCTCTGGAATCTATGCTTACAGTCGCAAAGGGAGAAGAAAAACTTGATATTCTCGAACAGTTGATCAATGAATATGCTCAAACAAATCCCGATAAAAGTATAACTTATGCTGAACAAGGTGTTCAAATCTCCCGCGAACTAAAAATCAAAAAAGACGAAATTTATTTTCTATATATTATGGGTGATTTATATTTTGATCAAAAAAAATATAGTGATGCTATCGAGTTTTATCAAAAATCCTATTATTTATCGAAAAAACACGAAGATCCTTTTCAGCAGTCTATCATCACGGAACGGATTGGAATTATTTTCCAGGAAATTTCAGATTATGATAAGGCTCTCGAATACTTTTTATCAACCTTGAAGCTCAGAGAGAAAAACAGCGATGATGAATCTTATGCCAGCATCTTGATGAATATCGGCAATCTCTATTATAATCTGGAAAAATTTGAAATAGCTTTTGAATATTATCACAAAACTTATGAAATTTTTACTGATTCCGGAGATCAATTGGATATTGCAAGTATTTGTGTGAATCTCGGTAATGTTTACCAGGAAATGAGAAAAACCACAAAAGCGTTAGCACACTACAGAACTGCTCTCCGGATTTTCCGGGATTTGAATGATCACAAAGGAGTAGCCCAGGCTTTAAACAATCTGGGAACTGTTTACTTCGATCAGGAGAATAATATAGAAGCACTGGTATATTTTCAAACCTCGGAAGAAACAATTCGAGAAATAAATGATACTTACCTTGAAACACTTATTTCATTAAATTTAGGAGCAACTTACACCAATCTTAATATTCTCGATGAAGCCCAGAAACAATTAGAGAAGAGTCTCAAATTATCGGAAGTTCACCATTTTCTGGATCTTCGTTTATCTATTTATAAAGAACTTTCCAGATTGTATTCCAAACTCAATTCCAGCATAAAAACTTATGAATTTTCAGAAAAATATATAACTCTTAAAGATAGTATTTTCAGTGAAGAAAGTGACAAAAGAATCGCTAATTTGCGAATTCAATACGAGCTTGATAAAAAAGAAGAAGAAATTGTAGATTTATTTAAAGCCAAAGAAACTCAGTTGAAACTCCGAAACTATTTCATCACTACCTCAGTCTTGATCCTGTTATTATTAATAGTTCTTTTTATCCTTTTCAGGAATAAGGTCAAAACCAATCGTATGCTGGCGGAAAGCAGGAAAAAATTTCAGGATATGTTCGAGAAACACAGTGCTGTGATGTTATTGATCGATCCGGATAATGGTGATATCGTGAATTGTAATCAGGCAGCGAAAGAATATTATGGCTTCAGCAAAACGAATGGTGTGATCGATAATCTTTTTCATCTTAGTACGAATCCAAATGAAATTGTCTCAGAATCATTGAAAAAATCTCTCAAGAAAAAACAGACTCGTACTATTTCCCAACACAAATTATCCGGAAACAGGATCAGAGATGTTGAATTGTTTTCTACTCCCATCGAATTTGGAAAGAAAATTTTGATCTACACGATAGTTCAGGATATAACAGAACAATTACATTATGAAAGTGAACTGAAACTACTGAATATCGATCTTGAAAATCGAATAAATCAGCAAGTTGAAAAAGCTCAAAAACAGCAGCAGCTATTGATGCAGAAATCTAAGCTGGAGTCTCTGGGTAAACTTGCAGCCGGAATAGCTCATGAGATCAATCAACCTCTCGGTGGAATTTCCATGGGTTTGGATAATATTGTTTTCAGACAATCAAAGAACAAATTAAGTAAAACATACCTGAAAGAACAGTTTGATTTTCTCTTTAAACAGATCGAAAGGATCAAACATATAATTCAGCATATCAGGTCTTTTTCTCGAGATCAGGAAGCGGTTGTTGTAGAAAAGGTCGATGTTAATGAAGTGATCAGGAACTCTTTACTGATCGTTCAAACTCAATACAAAGATCACTTGATCGAATTAGTAACTATGCTGGAAGAGGGCATTGGTTTTATTTTGGGAAATAAATACAGATTAGAGCAGGTCATTTTGAATTTGCTTTCTAATGCTAAAGATGCGGTTGAGGAAAAAACAAGATTTTTAACAACTACGGATTATAAAAAAGAGATCTTTATCAAAACTTTTTCAAAAGAAAATAAGATTTCTATCATTATCAGAGATAATGGAATCGGTATTTCTGAAGACATTTTACCAAATATTTTTGATCCTTTTTTTACTACAAAAGAACCTGAAAAAGGAACCGGATTGGGACTGTCTATCATTTACGGTATTATTCAGGAAATGAAAGGTAAAATATTTCCAGAAAGTAAGGAAAATGAATTTACTGAATTCAGGATTGAATTTCCAAGGATATAATAAAGGTTTAGGATTAAGGATTCAAGATTAAGAGTGAGAGGAGATAGAAAAATGGAAAAGTTGAAAATATTGATAATCGATGATGAAAAATCCTATCGGGAGCAAATTGGAGATTTTCTGGAATTAAATAATTACATCACTTTTAAAGCTGAACTCCCATCGGAAGCTTTTAAGATCCTTCAAAAAAATATAATCGACATTGTCTTGCTCGACCTGAAACTTCCTGAAATGAATGGCATTGAGGTATTAAAAAAAATCAAAGAATCACATCCTGAAACCGAAGTAATACTGATGACAGGTCATGGAGATATGGATTCCGTTATTCAGGCAATCAAACTCGGTGCAACCGATTTTTTCACAAAACCTTTCCGCTTGATCGATATGCAGACTGCGATTGAAAGAACTTCCAGGTACATAGATTTGCAAAACAGGCTGAAAGATATTAAACTCAGCTATTCGGTTGTTTCCAGAGAATTAAAAGAAAAATCCGGTCATCAAATGATTGGAAATAGTCTTGCTATGAAATCCATTATCGAGCTGATCTCAAAAGTTGCTAAAACAGACAAAACCTCAATTTTGATTACTGGCGAAAGCGGAACCGGGAAAGAACTCGTTGCTCGTGGGATTCATTACCTGAGTTCCCGGAAAAATGCCTACTTCTATGATGTAAATTGTTCTGCTGTCCCGGAAAACTTATTTGAGAGTGAATTTTTCGGTCATAAAAAAGGAGCATTCACAGATGCCAGAGAAAATAAATCCGGCTGGTTTGAAATTGCTCACAAAGGAACTCTTTTCCTCGATGAAATAGCTGATATGCCATTAACCCAGCAAATGAAACTATTGAGAGTTTTAGAAGAAAATAAGATCAGGAGAATCGGTTCTCATCAAGAGATCGATATCGATGTCAGGGTCATTGCTGCCACGAATCAGCAAATTGAAAAAATGGTTGAGGAAAAAAAATTCAGGATAGATTTGTTCCACAGGTTAAATTCATTTATAATTCACCTACCTCCTCTGCGGGAAAGAAAAGAGGATATTCCGATCTTATTTGAACATTTCGTCAGATTTTATGCGGAGAGAATGAAAAAGCCGATAATGAATATCGATAAAAATATTTTTATTAAATTATCCCAATATAAATTTCCGGGTAATATCAGGGAATTAAAAAACATCGCTGAAAGAGCAGTTATTCTTTGCGAAAGAAATAAATTAAAACTGAATGAAGTCATCATCTCAAAAACAAAAAACAAAGAAGATTTCATCGACACAGAGGATTTATTGAATCTTGATGTTATTGAGAAACAGACTATACTCAAAGCCTTAGAAAGGACAAATTATGTTCAGATAAAAGCTGCTGAACTTCTAAATATCTCCAGACACGCTCTATCAAGAAAAATGT
>DRTC01000240.1 GCA_011372345.1 Candidatus Cloacimonadota bacterium | reverse complement strand
TAATTTTTCATTAATCTCAAAATGTTCATCAGAAAGGTATCGAACAAATTTAACCGGAAAATATAATATCAAAAATATTGCTTCAGCGATTCTGGTTATAAAACATTTTGTGCCAGATATTTCTCCAAAAGAATTGAATAAATTTCTACACAAAATTAAAGTAATTCCTGGAAGATTGGAAAGAGTGAGAAAGAATATCTTCATCGATTATGCTCATACTCCCGATGCTTTGGAAAATGTTCTTAAAACTCTCACTGAAATCTCGGATAAACGGATAATCTGTGTTTTTGGTGCCGGTGGAGATCGCGATAGACAAAAAAGACCGCAAATGTTAAAAGCTGTTTTAAAATACTCAAATCTTGCAATCATTACTTCAGATAATCCCAGGTTTGAAGAACCATCCGATATTATTGATGATATTACTCGAGATTTCGATCCTATGCAGCCTTTCTGGATCCAACAAGATCGGAGCCTGGCAATTCAGACAGCAATCGACCTTGCAGGAGAAAAAGATATAGTTTTGCTTGCTGGTAAAGGACATGAAACATTTCAGGCGATCAAAGGAAAAAATGTTCATTTCAGCGATAAAGAAGAAGTTCTAGTATATTTTAATAAAGGAAAAGGAACTGATAAGAATGAATTATCGATTCCTATCGATATCCTGCAATTGGAAATATTATTCGGGCAGAAAAATAGATCAAAGAAAAACAGAATTTTTAATTTTATCTCTTTAGACTCACGATCAATAAAAGATAACTCGATATTTTTTGCCCTGAAAGGAGAGAACTTCGATGGCCATGATTATGTTAGAGAAGTTCTTCAGCACAGAAATTGTGTAGCAGTTGTTAATAAAAATTTTATAACAAAAGGTCAAAACCTGATTTTTGTCAATGATACTCTCTCAGCTTTGGGAAAATTTGCTCAGAAGTTCAAATCTCTTTTTAATGTTACGGCAATCGCTCTAACTGGAAGTATAGGTAAAACCACTACCAAAGAATTCATCTATAATATCTTATCCGATTCAGGAAATACACTTAAAACTTCTGCTAATGAAAATAACCTGATCGGTCTTCCGAAAACGATCTTTAACCTGAAACCGAATCATAAATACGCAATTTTCGAGTTAGGATCAAATCATTTTGGAGAGATCGCGAAACTTGCTGAAATCTGCAATCCTGATATTGGAATAATTACTTTTGTCGGACCTGCTCATCTGGAATTTTTCAAAGATGAAAATGGAGTTTATCAAGAAAAATCTTCTCTCTTTCGCAGGAATCTTAAGAAAAAAATATTTCCGGGTGATGATGAAAGATTTAAAGAATTTAAAGGAATAACTTTCGGTTTTAATGACAGTTGTTCTTATCAAATCTCAAAAATAACAAAAAAGGAAAGTAACACAGAATTTTTTATAAATGAACGAAAATTTATGATTCCGACCCCTTTTAAACATTTTTGTCTGAATGCAACCATTGCTGTAGCTTTGGCAAAAGAAGTTGGAATTCGAGAAAAAAAGATCAAAGCAAACCTGTTAAAGTCTTTGCAAATATCTCAAAGAATGGAAATAAGAAAATTAAAAAATCATACTTTGCTGATCGATTGTTATAATGCAAATCCGGATTCCATGCTGGCTGCCATTGATTTCTGGAAAAATTTTGAAGTAGATAAAAACCATATAG
>DRTC01000239.1 GCA_011372345.1 Candidatus Cloacimonadota bacterium | reverse complement strand
GAGAATATTTATAATACTTATTTGAGTGCATATATTATGCCGTTCCTTCTTTCTGATTTTGATCTTATAGAGCATAAATTGCTTGATATAAAAGTTTTGAATACCATAGATTTTAAAAATATGGTTGCCGGTTATCGCAATATTCTGCATCAGCATATTATCAATAATAAATTTATTTTTCAGGTAAATAATGAATTATTGGAAAAGTTGGAGAAATATCGATGATCGAATATTTTTCATCGATAAAAAACATAAAACCATCGATGCTGGAAGGTTTTTTCGCTGGCTGGTCAAATCCTCCTTCAAGAGAGAAACATTTAAAAATTCTAAAGAACAGTTTTACTGCTGAAATTGCTTTTGATACAAAAAACGACAAAGTTGTCGGTTTTGTAAATGCACTTTCAGATGGAATTCTTTATGCCTTTATTCCCTTATTGGAAGTTCTTCCCGAATATCAGGGCAAAGGTATCGGTAAAGAATTGATCAAAAGAATCGAGAAAAGGCTCAAACGATTTTATGCTTTGGATATTGTCTGTGATGATAAGATGGCAGTTTTTTATCATAAATTGGGATACTTTAAACTTAATGGAATGGTGAAAAGGAATTATAAATAATTTACGATTATTCAATAATAATTTTAAAAGGCGTCGATATGACGCCTTTTTTTATTTATTTCTGCTTTGATACAAATTCTCTTCCAGCCTTTATCGCATCCAGATTAGAGTTTACTACTTTCTCACCTTTCCTTCCAAAAATGAATTTCACACCTTGTTCGAGCCTTTCATGAGGAATATCTAAAAATAACGAACCTGCTCCCAGCATCACCATATTCATCGATCTTGAAGAACCAATATCTTTCGCTATTTTATCTGCATCAAGAGCAATATGTTTGGGAAGAGCTTTTATTTCATCCATTAATTCATCATAATCGGGATAATTCGGAATGTTCAAATAAGGTTTTGTATTTGTTATCAACCATCCGTTTTCCGATAAATAAGGTAAATAACGCAAAGATTCCATCGGCTCGACAGAAAGAATAATATCTGCTCCCCCATTTGGAATAAGATCGGAATATATCGGTTTATCGGAAATGCGTAGATGAGATTGCACATCTCCCCCACGCTGACTCATTCCATGAACTTCTGCCTGTTTCAGATGCAATCCGCTTTTAATTGCAGCAGAACCGATAATTGCTGCTATCGACAAAATTCCTTGTCCACCAACTCCTGCGAGAATTATATCTTTTTTCATCATAATCTCCTATTTCTTTTTCTTCTTTGCATAAACATGAATGCAAGGTCTTCTCGGAATGACGACAGAAACTCCATTATACGCAATTTCTTCTTTGAACACTTTCACATTTTCTTCGTGTTGCTTGGAAAGTGGATTAATTACACGGATATGTTCTTTTTCAACGCCAACACCTATACAGATTTCTTCGATCCTGCCATTGGCTTGGGAATCCTGCATTCCGGTCATTGCCGTAATGTCATTGTCCATAATAACTACAACAATATTGGATTGGGAAATCACTGCATCCAGAAGAGGAGTCATCCCGGAATGACCGAAAGTCGAATCACCAATAGCAGCAATCGATGGGAAAAATCCGGCATCAGCAGCTCCAACTGCCATAGAAATAGAAGCTCCCATATCGACGCAAGTATCGATTGCCTGATAAGGAGGAAGATATCCGAGAGTATAACAACCAATATCGGAAAAGACATGACCTTTTCCATATTCCTTTAGAGCATCGTTGAGTGCTTTGTAAGTATCGATATGCGGACATCCGACACAAAGAGCAGGAGGTCTTCCGGCAACGACTTTCGGTATATTTCTACTTGGAAGTTCCGGCAGTCCCAGAGCTTCTCTCACTCTTTTTGGATTCAGCTCTCCATCTCGATCCATAGTTCCGTCCAGCCGACCATGAATTTTCGTATTTCCCAGAAAACCATTAAGCGATTCTTCGACGATCGGCATCCCTTCTTCAAAAATAAACACTTCCTCACATTCATCCATAATTCTTTGAACCTTGCTTCTCGGTAACGGATATTGCCCAATTTTTAATATTGGATGGGGACAATTCTCGTCTAAAAAATTCTCCATTAAATAATTATAAGCCAATCCACAAGCGATAATTCCTCTGGATCTATCTTTCCCATCAAAATATTTATTGTAGGGAGATTTTTCTGACTCTTGTTCCAGATCATTTTGAATCAAAAGCAAATGTTTGTATTTTTTTCGAGCAAAAGCAGGTAAAAGCATAAATTGATCTTTATTTTCCGGCATGTGATTTTCGTTTTCTTTTAAGACATCATTTCTTTCTACTCCAGCTCTTGAATGAGCAAGTCTGGTCGTTATTCTCATCAAAACGGGAAGATGATATTTCTCTGAAATCTCATAAGCCAATTTCGGCATATCATACGCTTCCTGTTGATCGCCCGGTTCAAGAACAGGCATCAACGCAAATTTTGCATAAAACCTGGAATCCTGCTCATTTTGTGACGAATGCATGGACGGATCATCCGCAACAGCCACGATAATACCACCATTTGCTCCGGTTAAAGCAGAATTCATATAAGCATCCGCTGCGACATTCAAACCGACATGCTTCATCGTCACGATCGCTCTTTTTCCGGCATAAGACATGCCGAGAGCTTCTTCCATTGCAGTTTTCTCATTTGCAGACCAGGTCCGATGCACATTTCTTTCTATCGCTTCCGGATTTCGCTGGATATACTCAACAATTTCCGTTGAGGGAGTTCCGGGATAACCATAAGCTCCTGATAATCCGGCATCAAGAGCACCTTGCCCGATTGCTTCATCACCCAAAAGAAGTAATTTCTTCATAGTTTGCTCCTTAAATTAATTTTGGTTCTGTAACACAGAACCTATTATTATGACACTTAACTTATTATTTTCTATACCATTAAAGCACTTTTGGGAAATCTCCCCTAAAAACAAGACCGGTTTGATCTGTTTCTGGGATAT
>DRTC01000238.1 GCA_011372345.1 Candidatus Cloacimonadota bacterium | reverse complement strand
CTGATTTTGAAATAGAAACTTTACCTGAAACTGAAAATTTCAATAATATTCTAAAAGAAATCTATCCTTTTAAAAGCAAACTCGACGAGAATTCGCAGAAAGGTTTTCTTATAAGTCTGACAGCAGCATCTCTTTTACGCTCGTTTTATGAATTACGGGATTTCGAGAGAAGTTCCTTCAAAGATGTAAGGAATAAGAAGAATGGGCTTTTCTTTTATGCTCTTGCTTGTCAGCTTCTTGATGGTCACGACTTTATCAGGAAAAAAAGTGCAAGTACGAAGGATGCTTTTGATTTCCCGGAGTAGTTCAGAACTTGTTCTGAATCAAACCGAACAGAGAGATATTTTTACGGAAATTACATGAAAGAAATTCATTGGAGTAATTTTCGCAAAAAAAAGCCAACCGAACAAGTTCGGTTCTACATTAATTGGAGAAAAAATGAATTCAAAAAAACAAAATCAAATTCTGAAATTCCTGAAAGAATTAAACAGAACCATCTTATACCTTGATCCTGAACTTCCTGAACGCAAATGTCATCGAATCAAAGAAAAAGAAAAATATACTTTTACAAACTCCATTCAGGAAGCAGTAGATTTATGTAAAAAATTTCTTTTCGAGCTAATAATATTCAATCCAAATTTCGCAGAGAAAGAAATTCTTTTTGATTTGATCAACAAACTCAAAATTCAAAATAAGAAAACGAAAATAATAGCATTTTCCAATGAAGATGATTTTGAGAATGTTTTCAAAGCCTATCAAAGTGGCACTGATTTATTCATTCCAAAAGAAAGTATCAATTTAGAATATTTCAAAACCGTTGTGGAATTGGTTTTACAGGATTATTCCCGCATCATCATTTCCAAAAATCCTGAACTGCAGAAATGTTATCAATTGTTATCATTTTATACCGAAAGTATTAATTCCGATATATTAATTAATGGTGAGAATGGAACTGGAAAAGGAATTCTGGCGAGAGCAGTTTATATTTTGGGAAATTACAAAGGTGATTATATTGTTCAGAACTGTGCCGGAATTCCCGATACTTTGTTTGAAAGCGAAATGTTCGGATATGAAGCAGGAGCATTTACCGGAGCAGATAAAAGAGGAAAAACCGGAGTTTTTGAAAAAGCAAATAAAGGTATCCTTTTTCTCGATGAAATTGGCGATCTTCCCCTTAATCAGCAGGCAAAACTGCTGCGAGCAATTCAAAGAAAGGTTATCCTCAAAGTTGGTTCGACCAAAGAGAAAAAGATCGAGGTGCGATATATTTATGCGACTAATAAAAATCTTTATGAAGCGGTACAACAGAATAATTTCCGGGAGGATTTTTATTATCGTCTAAAAGGGGCTGAAATTAACATTCCTCCTTTGCGGAAAACTCCGGAAGATATCGAAGTTATGTGTGCGGTTTTTACAAATCGTTTTTTAAAGGAACAGGTATCCAAAGACTTTTCAGGAAAAATAAAACTGAATCAGGAATCTCTCGTTAATCTGCTAAAATATAATTTTCCTGGAAATATGAGAGAACTCCAGAAAATCGTATATCAATCTTTGATCAAAATGTTAATGAATAATTCCGATGAATTGATTTTAGAAATTGATAAGAAAGAAAACCTGTCATCTCTAAAAACAAAAACAAATGTAGAAACCTTCTGGCAGATAATAGAGTTAATGGAAAACGGTCATCTCCGATACGGTGGATTGATGGACAATATGAAGAAACATGTGATTCAACATCTTCGTACAAAATATAAAGATAATCGTG
>DRTC01000237.1 GCA_011372345.1 Candidatus Cloacimonadota bacterium | reverse complement strand
CGATCATCCAATCTATCCGGCGTTGGAACATATCTTCGACTTCACGCCAGTTGAGGGTTTCGAGCATCATAAAAATCAATAAGGAAACCATAGTTTTGATAGATTTGTTAGGAGCACCCAACTTGCTGTCTTTATAAAGATGTTTAAACATCTGCTCATCGATTAAAGGATAAACTTGTTCCCGAAAAATGTGACACCAATCGTCTTTCGGTAATACATCAGGATAACTTATTTCCGGTTGGAAAAAACTAATTTGCGAACTGGTTTCGCGAAACATAAACTCTCCATAATCTCTTTTATAAAATCATCGCTATCATGGGAGTTAATTATTTCTCGGCTTATTATCTGTCAACCCTTTTTATTGATGCTAACTTGTTTATATTCCAATACATTAAAGGGACTTGTTGACCAATTTCAATTTTTCAACAAACTCATATATTAAAATTTACCATAGGTTAAAATCAGATAGATTTCACTGTCAATTCTATCAATTCTGAAGCCTGATATTTATTCCAAATCTGCAATTTTTATGCTGAAAGCTACCAAATAATATATTGACAGGTAAAATGCTGTGAATTATTTGGATATGATTTTTTTTAGGAGAATTAATGGAAAAAAAGATAAATTTTGGATTGGTTGGTTGCGGAAGAATTTCTTCCAAGCATTTTGATGCAATTTCAAAATTGGACAATGCAGAAATCGTTTCCTGTGCAGATATCATTAAACAACGAGCTGTTGATTCTGCCGAGAAATATAACATCAAATCAGCTTATGGAAGTTATGAAAAAATGCTTGCCAATGAAAAATTAGATGCCGTTTTGATCTGTACTCCAAGTGGTTTACATCCTGAAATGGGAATTCAAGCTGCTGAACAAAAACTTCATATTGTAACTGAAAAACCAATGGCAATCAACTTAAAATCAGCTGATGCATTAGTGAAAGCATGCGATAAGAATAAAGTCCAATTATTTGTTGTAAAACAAAATAGATTAAATCCAACCATACAGTTATTAAAAAAAGCAATCGATAAAAAAAGATTTGGAAGACTTTTCAGTGCCAACGCCACTGTACGCTGGTCTCGTCCTCAAAGCTATTATGATCTGGCAAAATGGAGAGGAACATGGGAGTTCGATGGTGGAGCATTCATGAATCAGGCTTCACATTACTTCGATCTGATCCAATGGATGATGGGTCCTGTCGAATCCGTAATGGCAATTACTAATACCATGAATCATTCTATTGAAACCGAAGATCAGGGAGTTGGAATAATACATTTTCGTAATGGCGCTATTGGCTCTATTGAAGTCAGTATGAATATTTTTCCTAAAAATATGGAAGGTTCGATCACGATCATGGGAGAATCCGGAACTGTTAAGGTTGGAGGAATTGCAGTAAACAAAATCGAACACTGGGAATTTAAAGATTACGACGATGATGATAAATTAATCGATGAGACAACCACAAATCCGGAAAACATTTATGGTTTCGGTCATACCGGTTTCCTGAAAAATGTGATAGATTCTTTGCAGGGAAAAGCTGAAGCAAACACAGATGGAAGAGAAGGCAGGAAATCTCTGGAATTGATCCTGGCTATGTATGAATCAGCAAAAACCGGTAAAAAAATTGCTCTTCCATTAAAAAAATAATGTGATTATCCAGACTATTCACAGAAATTAATTAAACCTTACAAATTCTCTCCGGCAGCTGCAGGTGAGATTATTTGGATTTTCTATTAAATGATAATGCCCGTTTAGCTCTTCTTCACAAAGGAAAATTTACAGGTGTATTAAATCTAAAGTGATCATTCTTGATAATCATTAAAAAATAAAATCGAGGTATAATTTGTTAGTTCAGGAATATTTTAAAAGTAGAGAAGAAATACTCGAAGAGGTTCTGGATAAACTTTTAGCTCCCGCTGAACAATATCCTTCATCATTACATGAAGCAATGAGATATTCTGTTTTGAATGGTGGAAAAAGGCTCAGACCAATATTATTTTTCGCCACCTATGAAATGCTTCTTGGAAGAAAAAATATTAACAGATTAGAAAGATTAATTCCGGCAGCTTGCGCTCTGGAATTAGTTCATTCTGCTTCTCTTGTTCATGATGACCTTCCAAGCATAGATAATTCCGGCGAAAGAAGAGGAAAACCAAGTTGTCATATCAAATTTGGTGTACCGACTGCAATCCTTTGCGGAGATGCTTTGATCACAAAAGCTTTTGAGACTCTGACCACAATAAAAAATAAAAAAGATGCTTTGAATTGCATAAATATCCTTGCACACGCAATTTCAACTCGCGGAATGATCGGAGGGCAAGCTGTCGATATTCTTTCTGTAAAAAAGAAGATCAATATAAATGTTTTAAGGTATATCCATCTAAAAAAAACAGGAGCATTGTTGCAAGCTTCTGTCGAACTTGCCTGTGTCCTTTTCGGAGCAGAAGAAAATCTTACCATTACTTTAGGGAATTTTGCTTTGAATCTCGGCTTGGCTTATCAAGTTGTCGATGATATCCTGGATGAAGTTGGCAGTTTTGATGTTTTAGGAAAATCTCCCGGAGGTGATTTGAGAAACAACAAAGCTACTTATCCTTCCCTGATCGGTTTGGAAAAATCAAAAAAAATTGCTGAAAAACTTCTTCGAGATTCTCATAACTTGATTAAAAATATGAAAAATAACGATATTCTCCTTGAATATGTCAATATGATCAAAGACAGGTTACCGTAATTTTTTATGTCTTTTTTTAAGATAATTCGTCCTTTTAATTGCCTTTTTGTTGCCTTGACAGTTATTTTTGGAGCATATTACAAAAGTTCCGATTTTTTTTATTATCCTGTTTTTTTTGCTGTCTTATCTGCTTTTTTGATCGCTGCCGGTGGATATGTTATTAATGATTTTTTTGATTATAAAATCGATATTATCAATAAACCGAAACGAATTCTCCCTTCTGGTCGGATGAAACCGAGAACTGCTCTTACTTTTGCAATATTATTACTGGCTACAGGAATTTTCTCCAGCTTTTTTACAACCAATTATTTTTGTATATTAATCGTCGTTGTAAACAGTTTGGTTCTCTTTTTTTATGCTAAAATTTTCAAAAAAAAATTCCTGGTTGGAAATTTTATTGTTTCCTGGGCAGCAGCTTCAACTTTTTTATTTGGAGGTTTAAGCAATAACAATTTACAAAACAGCCTGATCATAACGATTTTTGCTTTTCTTTATACTTTTGCCAGGGAATTGATCAAAGATGCGGAAGACATTGAAGGTGATTCAAGATTGGGAGCAACTACGATGGCTGTTAAATTAGGCATAAAAAAAACTGTTCAAACTGCTTTTTTTCCAATTATTCTGATCATATTTTTTATCCTGCTCTTGTTCTTGAAACAGAAATTATCTCTCCAAACTTTTCTCCTGCTGAATCTGATCGGCTCTTTTCCTTTGATTTTTTTTACTATCCTTTTATGGAAGAGTAGCACGCAAAAAAACTTGTCCAAGATCTCATTCTGGATGAAAATTGATATGTTAATCCTCCTTTTTGTTTTCGGTTTAGGAAATAATTATGAAAACTTATGAAAAACTCGTGCAGATGTCGGAAGAAAGAGCGAATTATCTATGCCTGATGGATCCTGACAAATTAGATAAAAAAACCGCTATTTCAGATGCCAGACTTTTCGAAGAAAATGGTGTCGATGGTATTCTGGTTGGCGGCAGTATGATGATAAATAATAATTTTGATGAAAATTTGAAAGCGATCAAAGAAAATGTTCGGATTCCGGTTATCATTTTCCCTGGAATTTTTCATTGTATTTCTCCTTATGCAGACGCAATTCTTTATTTGTCATTGATAACCAGTCGAAATCCGCAACTCCTGATCGGAGAACATGTCCGGGCTGCTCCTCTGATTAAACATTATAACCTGGAAGCGATTGGCACAGCTTATATGCTGATCGAATCCGGAAATAGTACATCGGTTCAGTTTATGAGCAATAGTTTCCCCATTCCGCATTCCAAAAATGATATTGCTGTTGCTCATGCTCTTGCAGGTCAATATCTTGGGATGAAACTCATTTATACGGATTCAGGAAGCGGAGCAAAAAATCCCATCAGTAATGAAATGATAACTGCGATCAAAGAAAATGTGTCTTTGCCCTTGATCGTCGGAGGTGGTATCAAAGAAACCGAAATCGCAGCTCAAAAAGCAGAAGCCGGTGCAGATTTTGTTGTAACAGGAAATGTTCTGGAAAAGAATCCGGATTCGAAGCTGATCAAAGAATTTGCAGATGCTGTCCAGTCTATCAAACGAAAATGATCGATATTCATACTCATATTTTACCTGACTGTGACGATGGCTCACCCGATATTGAAACATCCATCAAAAACCTGAAAATGATGCAGGATGCAGGTGTAACGGATGTTCTCCTGACTCCTCATTTTTTAAGGAATTTATATCATAATTCTGCTGATATTATTGAAAATAGATTCGATCTTCTGCAAAAAACGATTTTAAAAGAAAATCTGACAATTAATCCGCATAAAGCTGCTGAAGTCTATTTAGACAGCAAGATCATTGCTGATATTGAAAAAGAAAATCTATTTATTGGAAATACAAAATACATCCTGGTGGAAACGAGCATGACAATATTCCCGGATGATCTCCTGGAAACTTTGTATCATCTTGTCAGAAAAGGTTATAGACCGATCATGGCTCATCCGGAAAGATATAATAATGTCATTCGCAATATCGGAGTAGCCGAAGATCTGATGTTCCGTAATGTTTATCTGCAATTGAATGCAGGAAGTATTATTGGAAACAATGGAAAACAGGTTCAGGACACAGCCTGGCAAATGCTGGAAAACGGATTTGCTCATTTTCTTGCTTCCGATAATCACTGTCATTCGGAGGAATATGTTTTACCAAAAGCGATTGCAGAGATCAATAATGAATTTGATGAATCTCTGACTACTCTCTTAACTGAAATCAATCCGAGAAAAGTATTGAATAACGAAAAGATCGATTTTTTTTATATGGAAAAAGAGGAAAGAAATTATCCTGAACAATTAAATATATTTGAAAAATTGATAAAAAAAATCTTTAAATGATCGATAATTAACTCCCTCCGACCTTCTCAAATCTCACAAGTGAGCATTTTAAAAGAGAGGAAGATTTAAGGAAAATATAATAAAAATCAGATGATCAACAGTATATTAATAACTGGTATCAGCGGTTTCATTGGAAAAAATGTAGCACGCCGGTTGATCCAGAAAAATAGGAAGATAACCGCTCTGATCAGACCTTCGACAGATCTCGATAGAATTGAAGAATTTGAAAAAAAAATCAATTTCGCAGCAATAGACCTTGCTGATATTCCAAAATTGAGGGATTTTCTCAAACAAAATTCTTTTGACTGTATCGTTCATATCGGAGCAATCCGCGGCGGCAGAAAATTTCCCAAACAGACTTACTTCGAGGTCAATGTAAATGCTACGGAGCAGCTTCTCATCAATGCTCTAAAAAATAATTGTAGGTTCATTTTCTGCTCATCTGTCGGAGTTTTCGGGGCTATTCCAAACGAACTTCCTGCAAACAATCAGACGGAACGAAGGAATGACAATTATTATCATTATACAAAAATTCAGGCGGAAGCTCTTCTCCAGAAATATGTTCTGCAAGGTCTGAACGCAGTGATCATCCGACCTGCAATTACTTATGGGATCGGAGATTTTGGTTTTCCTTTTACGCTGACAAAACTGATCGATAAAAGTTTGATGTTCATCCCTGATAAAAATGTTATGATCCATTTAACGAGTGTCGAACTGCTCTCACAAGCTTTTGCCAAGCTGATAGAATCCAATATTATACCCGGTACTGCTTACAACATCGCTGATAAAAAGCCTGTTAAATTACGGGAATTGGTGAATTTTATCAGCAATGAACTAAAGGGAAAAGAATTTCCTCCCAAGAAAATCATAAATAAGAAGTTTTTCCAATATGGAGAAACTATCTCCCGGATTTTGAAAAACGAAACCTGGATTTCCCGTTTTGAATTAATTTCTAAAAGCTGGTTTTATGATACGAACAATTCCTATAACGAACTTTCTTTAAAACAAATTGAAACTATTCCCAATTTTAAGGTCGTTACGAATTGGTATAAAAGTCTTACAAAGTAAATGATAAATAATGGCTATCCCGATTTTAAATAACTGGAAAAATTATTTCTCAAGTTTTGATGAAGGTCTCGGTTCTTCTTATGAACGAGTGATCCTGAATAAAAAACTCGAACTTGTTTGTAAGCATTTTCAGGTAAAATCAATTTTAGAAGTCCCTTCTTTTGGATTCACTGGAATTTCCGGGATCAACAGCATGAATCTTGCTCGGAATGGTTATTCGATTTCTCTCGTTGATCATGAAAAAGAGAGAATCGAGCTGATCAAAAAAATCTGGGAAAAAGTGAATTTAGGAGTTAATACTCACTTTTCGCAAGATTATCAAAAGCTGTCTTTCCCTGATAAAAGTTTTGATTTAAGTTGGAATTTTTCCGCTTTATGGTTTGTTAAAGATTTGTCTCTTTTTCTCGAAGAATTGACAAGAGTTACTTCCAAAGCGATTTTACTGTGTGTTCCCAATAGAAATGG
>DRTC01000236.1 GCA_011372345.1 Candidatus Cloacimonadota bacterium | reverse complement strand
CAGGAGTTGATAACATAATTGACCCTCATCAATGTTCCGAGAATAAGATCGGTATTGAAAACAAAATCGATTTTGCTCTTGCCTTCCGGATGATTCACGAAACTCCGAATCCGGATATTTTTTTAGAGCAAATTTACGATCTTCTGAAACCTGCCGGAACTTTATTCATTGCTGAACCCAAACATCATATTTCTCAAAATAAATTTGAAGAAGTAATAACTTCAGCAAAAAATATTGGTTATCAGGTTATAAATAAACCCAAAGTAGCGATGAGTTTCGGATTAGTTTTGAAGAAAAGGGAAAAATAATAAGAGAGGAAATTTTTTTATTTCGTGTATGAGAATGCGTCTCATTTCCAAAATAAAGGAAAGAAGATTTTATGACAAATAATATGGAAAAGGTAATAATCATTTATAGTAACACAATCAGTGAAACGGTAGAATTAGTCGGATATTTGTGCAGAGCAATTAGAAAAGCCGGTGTTTGTGATGTTACGATCAAAAAAATAACCGAGACCGATATTAATGATTTGTATAATTATGACAAGATTTTACTCGCTTCAGCAATTTGCGGGAATGACCAATTACAAAACGAATTTATCGATTTCTATGAAGAGATGAAAGGACTCGACCTGATAGGCAAAAAAGTTGCTGCTTTCGGAATAGGAGATAATTCTATGTCTTGCTTTTGCTCTGTAAATACTATCCTTGAAGATCGGTTAAAAAGGTGTGGAGCGGAAATCATATCAGGATTCAAAATTGAGGAGGATTTATATGAGCTAAAAACAAATATTTAGATGGTTTTTTAAATTTAAAAAAAAAGGAGAAAAAATGAACAAATCAGTATTTATGATTTTAATCCTGTTAATAGCTTTTGGATTCTTTACGAAAATGGAAAGTGAAGATAGGATTAAAAATGTCTCTGAACAATCTCAAGTAGATGTCTATAATGAAAAAGTAAGGATAGAATTATCCCCTATCCGGATTTTTGATGAAGGCGATCTGCTGGAAATATCGATAGAAGATGTGGGAAAATATCACGGAGGTGTGTGCCTTTGTCTCACGATTGCCTTTAAATCAATACAATTTGCTATTTCGCAATTGTGGCAGGATGAAACACCCAAAAGAGGTGATTTCAAGATAATTAGTGCCTGTCCAACTCCAGGAAGCAGAGATTGTTTTGAATTTATTACACGAGTAATAACAAGAGGAAAAAGTAATGATTTCAAACTTGAACTTCCACAAGGAACTGATATTGAAAATATGATAAGTGATAATTTCACTTTCCTCTTTATCCGGAAGTCAACTGGTGATTCTATTAGAATCCGACCGAAAGAGGGAATTTTCCCTGATGGATTCTTTAGGTTACGAAATTTTGTAAAATATGGAAAAACAGCCACCAAGGAAGATGAAGATGATTTTTGGGCGATCAAGCGAGAACTTGAACATAAGTTTATGACTTTACCCGCAAAGGAAATTTTTGTATTTGAACGGTAAAGATTGCATTAAGTATATATAATTCCAACAAAAAATAAAAAGGAGGAAAAAATTATGAAGTTATTAACTCCAATTAAACACATAAAAAAGTCATCTCCTTATATTTCAATAAGTTACAAAAAACGGTTTGTCACTATAAATAAT
>DRTC01000235.1 GCA_011372345.1 Candidatus Cloacimonadota bacterium | reverse complement strand
ACTACAATTTCTTTTTCCGTAACACAAACCTCCCGGTTTGTGACTCTTGATATCTACAACATCAAAGGACAGAAAGTGAAAACTTTGGATATTTTGGAGTGCTGTAACCGTGTTGCTGCTGCATCAACACAATTGATGCATTCCATAGATTGGAACGGGAAAGATGAATTCGGAAATCCTGTAAATTCCGGAGTTTATTTCTATAAATTGAAATGCGGGAAATATTCTGCTACGAAGAAGATGATTTTAATAAGGTAGTAAAAACTTGCCATCCGACAGCTGCCGGATGGCAAGTTTAAAATGAAGGTTAATTATGAAAAGTGCTATAATTCTGTTAATATTTATTATGATCTCATTATTGAGTTTCGCTCAGGAAATCCATTTCGATTGGATCGAAGCAGAGCCGGACACAATTTATGCTGATAATAACATAACCTATTCCGAAATAACTGTGCGTGTTATCAATGAAGATGAAATTCCGGTCGAAGATGTTCATGTCCATTTTCAATGTGATCTTGGAAATTGCATATATAATGCTTATACAAATGAAGAAGGTTTGGCAGAAACAACTTTCTGGGACGCCGGAGATGTTGGAACTGCTCATATTATTGCAACTATCGAAGGTGATGAAATTGAGGTCGAAGTTGAG
The DNA here is from genome assembly GCA_011372345.1 of Candidatus Cloacimonadota bacterium. Taxonomy (NCBI): domain Bacteria; kingdom Pseudomonadati; phylum Candidatus Cloacimonadota; species Candidatus Cloacimonadota bacterium. Next base: position 2,304 of record DRTC01000235.1, on the reverse strand, counting down.
ATACTTCCTTTAGATCAGGTTGAGGATGATCAGGCAATTCTGTCAAATTTCTCAATTTCACCGAATCCTTTAAATATCGGGAATAAAAGAATCGAGATAAAATTCTCTTTAACGCAGAAGCAAAATGTGAATATGAAAATCTATAATATTAAAGGACAATTCATCGATACGATCTTAAATACACGGTTTGATAAAGGAAATCATACTGCAAATTATAATTTTTACCAGAGGAATAAACGAATTTCAAGCGGAATTTATTTCATAACTATAAAAATTAGTAATGAATTTTATTCGAGAAAGATCACGATTTTTTAGCAAGACTCGACTTGAAAGCGAAGCGTCGAGTTGAGGATTGCGTAACAATAAAATGAATTTCAGATATTTTTTTCCACAATTGGAGAAATGAAAGCTAATAAACAGAATACTGCAATCGTGATCCCGGTTTACAATTCCGAAAAATATCTCGCTAAATTGCTTACAAAAATCCTGCATTTCTTTCCAAAAGAAAATATCTTTGCTGTCGATGACGGTTCTTCTGATAAATCTGCAGAAATTTGTTCTTCTTATGGAATTAATCTTTTCAAATTTCTTCAAAATTCAGGGAAAGGTTCCGCTCTGAAAAAAGGATTTGAGGAAGCTATTAAGAATAATTTTGTTTTTGCGATAACTCTTGATAGCGACTTGCAGCATGATCCAGATAAAATCCCGGATTTCATCAAAAAACAGAATGAAAAAGAGTCAGATCTGGTGATCGGGAAAAGGAATTTCTCACTTACAAAAATGCCTTTGCACAGAATTTGCAGCAATACTTTAACGAGTTTTATAGTTTCACTGGTAACTGGTTATAGAGTTTTCGATTCGCAATCCGGATATCGTTTGTATAACTTGAATTTGATCGGAAGACTAAACTTTGTTTCTCAAAAATACCAATTTGAAACCGAGATCATTCTCAAATTTGCTAAATTAAAAGCAAGAATAGATTTTATAGAGATCGAGACCATTTATAGCGGACAAAAAAGTTACATTTCGCATTTTCGTGACATCATGAATTTTATCAAAATAGTGATTCATGAAATGAGAAATTAGCCGTGAAGAATGCCATGATTCTCATTTTTAAATAAAATAATTTTGGCTTCGCAGTTAACCCTAAACCGTTAAAACGGTTATGTTATCATATTCTGTAGACTTGTTTCACCCTGATAAATCAGGGTGTTAATCTGAAAAAAAGAAATTAATTTCGATGAAAGTTATTCAGAGCAACACCACAATTGTTTACTTCGGCTTTTGACGGACATTGTGGTGATAAGAAATTCAAAAAAATTATCCTTAACCATTTTAATGGTATATATAAACTTTTCAGATTCAAATAAATTGAAAATTTAGGGACATTCAAAATTAACAATTGTTTCTTATTGACATTAATTTTAAGTGAAAACTTTGTGCTTTTCAGTGTTCTTCGGAGCACAAATTATTTTGGAGATTTAATGAGAATATTACTGACGAATGACGACGGGATAGATGCTCCGGGAATTAATATTTTAGCAGAAAAACTGCAGGAAAAACACGAAATAATTGTTGTTGCTCCAGCAGAAGAACAAAGTGCTGCTTCGCATTCCATCACTTTATTCCAGCCGATCCGGATTTTAGATAAAGGTGAAAATCGATTTGCAGTAACCGGAACACCGACAGATTGTATCAGCATCGCTTTTCAGACCATCTTGAAAAAGCCGGTCGATCTGGTGATTTCAGGGATCAACGGCGGACAAAACATGAGCGAGGATGTACTTTATTCCGGAACAGTTGCTGCGGCTCTGGAAGCGATGTTTCTCGGTAATAAAGCGATCGCAATTTCGCTGGCATCTTATACGGATCAGAAATTTGAAACAGCTGCGTTCTATATGGACAAAATGCTTGATAACGGAATTATGGAGTTGATCGGAAAAAAGGAAATCTTAAATATTAATATCCCAAATGTAGAAATATCAGAAGTTAAAGGTATTAAAATAACGGAATTAGGTCATCGTCATTATACGGATTTCGTGAAAGAAAAAACAGATAAACAGGGAAATACATTTTATTATATTGGTGGAGACGAACCGTTCTGGTGCTTGGAAGATAATAAGGATTCAAAAGCGATTGCAGAAAACTTCATTTCCATAACACCGATCTATCCCGATTTCACTAAAAAAGATTCTATTCCGAAAATCAGAAAATGGATCGATGAAATGAGCCATGAAGAACACTAAAAAACGCGAAGAAGAAGTTACCAATCGGGGGATTGGTAACTATTTTTTTGTGTATTTT
>DRTC01000234.1 GCA_011372345.1 Candidatus Cloacimonadota bacterium | reverse complement strand
GCTTTATTCCTCGTAATATCGATCCGGAAAGTATTCCGTATCAATTTTCGCAAAGTTATGATCTAAATGAATTTTATCCAACCAATATCGAAGAAACCGGAACTCCGTATATTTTGAGGGATTTCAGGGGAATGACGGTTACGGTTTATCCTTTCTCCTACAATCCGCAAACCGAAATTCTGCGAGTTTATCATCATTTGGTTCTGGAAATGAATAATATCGGCAGCGGTCTGGTGAACACGAAAATCAGACAGCATAACGATATTAACGGCTATTTTGAAAACATCTACCATAATCATTTCCTGAATTATGAAAGAAACCGCTACGAATCCGTTGATGAACACGGCAGGATGATCGTTATCTGTTATGGTTCTTTTATGAATGCGATGGAACCTTATGTGCAGTGGAAAAACCAGAAAGGAATCCGAACAGATATTTATAATGTTTCTCAAATAGGTTCTAATGCCAATTCCATCAAAAATTTTATCCAGTCCGAATATGATCTTGATGATGGTTTGACTTTTGTCCAGTTAGTCGGGGACAATGCACAAATCCCGACTTTTTCTTCCGGTGGCGGCGGTTCAGATCCGCAATATGCTCTCTTGGAAGGAACAGATAGTTATCCGGAAATTTTTGTAGGAAGATTTTCCGCAGAAAATGTTGCTCAAGTAGAAACGCAGGTAGATAGAACAGTTCATTACGAAAGAGATATTGTAGATGGAGAATGGCTGCATAAAGGTATGGGAATTGCTTCTGCTCAAGGTGCAGGTCAAGGTGATAACGGAGAAGCAGATTGGGAACACATGGATATAATTCGTCAAAATCTTATGAATTTTACTTATACCGAAGTCGATCAGATTTATGATACAAATGGTGGAAATGCTTCCGATGTTGCTAATGGATTGAATGAAGGAAGAAGTATTGTCGATTACTGCGGGCATGGTTCCAATACTTCATGGTCAACAACCGGTTTTTCTAATTCACATATCGCTGCTTTGGAAAATGATTATAAACTGCCTTTTATCAATTCTGTTGCCTGTGTGAATGGAAACTTTACAAGTGGAACCTGTTTTGCCGAAGCCTGGATGAGAGCAACCAATAATTCAACCGGAGCTCCAACCGGGGCGATCGCAACATATATGTCCACTATCAATCAATCCTGGGCTCCTCCCATGAGAGGACAGGATGAAGCAATTGATCTTTTAACAGGTTCAGGTCCTTATAATGGAGAGGGAAATCAGAAAAATACGATCGGCGGTCTCTGGTATAACGGTTCCTGTAATATGATGGATGTTTATGGTTCCGGTGGTGACGATATGTTCAAGACCTGGCATATTTTTGGAGATGCTTCTCTGCAGGTCAGAACAGATACTCCGGAAGCTATAACCATAGACCATTTATCGACTATTTTGATTGGCATGGCTGACTTCGAGGTTTCAACTGATGTCGAAGATGCACTCGTCTGTCTTTCCGACGGAGATGATTTTTTTGCTTCCGGATATACTGATGAATCGGGAAATGTTACTTTGGATCTGACGAATTTACCTGATACACCGCAGGATCTGACGCTTACAATTTCTGCATTTAATAAAATTACAAGTGTTGAAACAGTTGAACTCATTCCTCCCGGAGGTGCTTATCTCGTGATTGAAAGTGTTTCCGTTAATTCCGGTGGAGATGATGTAATCGAATTCGGAGAAACTGTAAATCTTTCCGTAACTATCGAAAATGTTGGAACCGAGCAGGCAAATAATGTTGATATGATCTTAAATATAGATGATCAATACATTACTTTGGTTGATGATGCAGAAAATCTGGGTAACATTCCAGCCGGAGATTCACAGGAATTTTCCAATGCCTTTAGTTTCGATGTAGCCAATTCTGTTCCGAACGATTATGCCTTCCAGTTTGCTGCTCTTATGGTTGAAACATATCGCGATTCCTGGGAAGGAAATATCAATCTTACAGCTTATGCTCCCGTAATCTC
>DRTC01000233.1 GCA_011372345.1 Candidatus Cloacimonadota bacterium | reverse complement strand
GGAGATGTTTTAGAAAACAGAAAAAAGATCTTGATAGATGCATTTATGAAGAATCCAAAACGGTTCAGAGGTAAAAAACCAAAAGTGAAAAACCTGCCAAAATCGGTTTGGATCAATAAACCAAATAATGTCTAAAATTAAGAAAAAAAAGAATGTTAAAAATAAACTCGAAAAGTGTCCAAATGTGCTTGACACATTCCGATTTTAGATAGTAGATCTTTAAAAAGCTATAGAGTGTCGAGTATTAGTTTAAGTCTGATACAGTTTACCAGATTTCAGCAAAGCAAAAGCTAGTCTTATAAATTTTCTGGCAGTCAAAACTAATGCTCTTTTGTGCTTGTGCGTAAGAGCCTCCTTATATTTCATATCGTAAAATTTACGATATTCCGAGTTGTGATTTTTCAGAGAGTTTGCAGCTTGCACCAAATAATAACGCAGATATTTGTTTGAGCTTCTGAAGAATGGAGTTTCATCTGCTTGATAATCAGCAGTTTGAAATTTTCTCCAGGCAAGACCTGCAAATTTAGCCAGTTTAGCATCATTCGCGAAACGGTTAATATTACCGATTTCAGCGATAATATCAGCCGAATAAACCGGTCCGATACCTGGCACAGACTGCAAAGTATTTGGAAAAGCCTTCAGTTCATCAGAGATTGCTTTATTAACTTCCTTCAATGATTTTTTCATCACTGCGATATTCTTCAAAGTCATCGCCAAGACCAAGTTGACAGACTTTGCCAGTTCCGGTCTGATCCTGTAAGACTTTCTCGCCATTGCTTTGACCTTCTGCACAACTTCCTCCGGATTCGAAAACCTGTTTTTACCTTTTTTGATAATGAATTCAGTAAGTGTTTACACATCGGTGTTGGCAATTTCATCAGCAGTGAGAAAATCTTCCAGTATTGCCTGGGAAGTTGCTCCGAATTCATTTGAGAATGTTTTCTGCTGCTTGAAAGCACTGAACTTCAGGAAGATCAAAGAGAAAAGATAATTCTTTTCACGACTGATGTTTTGAACAATGTGAAAGCGAAATCTTGTCAGTCTCTGCAGCGGTAGATGTTTCTGGTTTGGTAAATAAGGTTGTGGTAATCTTCCGAAGCGAAGTCTGTCATCAATGACGAAGGCATCTTTGAGATCAGTTTTGTCAGTATCGGGGTAGTTTTTTTTGAAACCTCTGATCAATTTTGGATTAATCTGAAAAACTAGCGTGTTAAAGATTGAGAGGTTCTTATCAGCACTCATTTCATTAAGGAAGTGAAAGGAATATTGAGCAGTTGCTTCACATCCTATTTTGATTTCGTTAAGGTTGTGTTTTTTGCAGAGAGCAGTGATTTTTTCGTAAAGAGTTTGTGTTCCTTCGATGGAGTTTGGCAGTGAGAAGATTTTTTCTAACTTCTCTCCATTATCGTTAAGAAAACAAATAACGATCTTTTTTGCATCGATGTCGGCACCGACAAAGAGATTGTTGCTCATAATGAACCTCCAAACATTGTTAGGGGATCTTTGGAGACAAGTGCATACATCCTCGCGAATGAGAACTAATCCCGATAATTATCGGGACTGAACAAAATAGGGTTAGAATTCAGCACCTTGCTCAAAGACCAAACAAACTTAATAAGAAGTATCCCGCTATTGCGAGATATTCAAGGAGAAAGAGAACAAGCTTTCTAACTAGTGATATGTTAGCAAAGATCCCCTTTAAATGTCAATATCGAAAAAATTTTCGAAATCACTCAAAAGGGCTTTCACTACGCTCAAGCCTGTTTTCTTCACTTGAAAATGTTCTAGTGATTTCAGTTGAAAAGTTACCAGTTGAAATCAAAAAAAGTGGAGGAAAAATGAGTTTAGAAAAAGTAAAAAATCCAGCAACTTTGAGGAGTGAATCTCGTTGGATGAATACTCTCGGTGATGAAGATGAAATGTTGGGAACGGAAGGAGTCCGTAGGACGACTGGAGTTCCCAACATTTCATCGAAAAATTTTATAACGGATAAAAATATCCTATTCACTTTTTATCATTCTTCATCAACCGTATTCTGTAATAAAAATAATTTTACAGGAGTGTTATGGGAGGATGATCAGTATGCATAAGAAACAGGAAATTATTATCCGCAGTAATCGTAATGGGGAAAGCATCAGCCGTATATCGCGGGAAACCGGTGTTTGTCGCAAAACAGTGAGAGAGTATATTCGGGTTTATTCGGAGGAGAAAAAGCGGTTGCGGGAAGAGTGTGGTTTCGATGAAAAAGAACTCATCGAAGAAATTGTCAAAGCACCGAAATATGACAGTTCAAATCGAAAAAAGAGAAAGATCACAGATGAAATAGTTTGAAGTGGATTACTTTGTTAGGACAAAAAATCCCTTTGTTTAAGGTGAGTTTTTTTCATAAACATACATTTAACTTTTCGAAAGAAGAGAAAAGAAAATAAATTCCGATTCCCTTCCTTC
>DRTC01000232.1 GCA_011372345.1 Candidatus Cloacimonadota bacterium | reverse complement strand
GTAATATATTCTCCGAATTTTTCTTCCATATCGATAGCTGTGATCTTATCGAAACTTTTAAAGGATTTTATTAGTTGGATGAATTCTCCGGCTCCGGTTGCCGCATCGAGAACATTTCCACCTTCAATTTCGGATAATTTTTTTTCTAATTTTTTCATAATTTGTATCACAATCAATCATGGTTGTGTCCGTAAAACAATTTGCCAAATTGTTAAATCACTTCAGCAAATTATTATTGATTCGGAGAATCATAATTACAACGAAACAGAGTTTCGTGTTACATCTCAAACAGGATTGTTTGAGTTACAGTAGCTCGGGACTTGTTCCAAGGCAAACATATCTAAATCCAACTATGACTGGACTTCATAATCCGGCAATTGCAGAACGATGGAGTTCAGTTTTAATATTTTGAAAAGTTCTGAACTCAACTCCGAATAAATTCGTTGTTAAGTCCAGTCCTTTTTCTGTTCGTTTTGTTAGTTTTGTTCGTTGCTATTTCTCTATCCCGAAAATATCGAAAATAAAAGCATATTTAAAAGCAACTTCCTTATAATAATCAAATCTTCCGGAAGCTCCACCATGACCTGCAGACATATCTGTTTTGAGTAGAAGCAGATTATTATCTGTTTTATGGTTTCTAAGTTTCGCAGTCCATTTTGCCGGTTCCCAATAATTTACCCGCGGATCATGAAACCCGGCAAGAACCAGAATATTCGGATAATTTTTTGACTGAACATTTTGATAGGGACAATATGAGCGAATATAATCGAAATATATCTTATCATTCGGATTTCCCCATTCGTCATATTCTGAAACTGTGGCGGAAAGCGTCGGATCGAGCATCGTATTCAGAACATCCACGAAAGGAACATCGGCAATCACAACTTTGAAAAGATCGGGTCGCATATTCGTAACTGCTCCGACCAGCAATCCGCCGGCACTTCCACCTTCGATCACCAGCTTTTCCGGATCTGTATAATTTTCCGAAATCAGATATTCGGCACATGCTATAAAATCTGTGAAAGTATTCTTCTTATTCAGCATTTTTCCCTGATCATGCCATTCTTTTCCAAATTCTCCACCTCCGCGAACATGAGCGATCGCATAAATAAATCCTCTATCCAAAAGGCTTAATCTGGAGATCGAAAAATACGGATCACTGGCGTCTCCATAAGAACCATAAGCATCGAGCAACAGAAGATTTGGTTCATTTTTCCGATAAAGGTCTTTCTTAAAAAGAAGAGAAATGGGAATAGAAGTACCATCTTCTGCTTTTGCATAAATTCTTACAGAATAATATTTTTCAGGATCATAACCACCAATGATCTGTTGTCGTTTTTTGATTATCCTTTCTCTTGTTTTCATATTAAAATCATAAATCGAATAAGGAGTAACCATCGATTCATAATAAAATCTGAGGATTTCAGTATCAAAAGTCCAATTTCCGGTTGGACTGAAAGAATAGATCGGTTCAGGAAATTCCACATAATAATCCTTTCCGGAATTCATATTCAGAATCCTCAATTTCCTGATTCCCTTTTCTCTTTCAAAAAGAACCATATAATCTTTGAAAAGTTGGAATCTGATATTAACGGAATCCCGATGAGCAATGAATTCTTTCCAATATTTTTGGTCAGGATTATCGACGGAAGTAACCATGATCTTATTATTTTTGGAATTATCTGCGTTCATCCAAATATAAAATTTATCTTTTCTATGTTCGATATAATATTTCATTCCGGGTTGTCTTTTTTGCATAACTCGAAACTTTCCGAATGGATTATCTGCTTTTAGAAACCAATTCTCTCGAGTAGTTTTACTACCAGAACAGATAATTATATATTCTTCGCTAGTGGTCTCGGTAGTCCAGACATAAAATGCTTTATCTTTTTCGTGAAAGATAAGTTCATCGTTATCCGGATTTGTTCCCAAAGAATGACGAAAAACCTGATAACTTCTTCCGGTTTCATCTTCTATAGTATAAAAGAAAGTTTTATTATCGCTTGCCCAGGTTAGATCATCTGCCGGGAAAAAAGTCTCCTTCAGGTTTTTACTTGTTTGGAGATCTTTTATGTAAATTGTATATTTTTCTGCTCCGGTTGTATCAGCAGCATAAGCCAGATATTTATGATTGGGACTGATACTGAATTCGGAAATGGAGAAATAAGAATGTCCCTTTGCCAACTCATTTGCATCGAGATAAATCTCTTCAGGAGATTCCAAATTCCATTTTTTTCGACAGTAAATCGAATATTGTTTATCCTTTTCTTTACGCGAATAATAGTAAAAACTATCTGATTTCACGGGAACTGTCAGGTCATCTTTTTTGATGCGTCCGGTAATTTCATTGAATAGTTCATGCTGAAACTTTTCAGTATGTTTCATCATCTTTTCAGTATATTCATTTTCCGCTTTGATGTAATTTATCACATCAATATCAGTTCGGGATTTGTCTTTCAACCAGTGATAATTATCAACTAGTTCAACTCCATGTTTGATAGTTGTATGAGGTATAATTTTAGCTTTTGGCGGTTCAGGTTTTTTTTCTGTGCATGAAATAAATAAAAAAAAGATGATCGGATAAAGCAGAAAAAATCGTTTCATTTTCCCTCTTATAAATTCTCCGGTTCTGTAATACAGAACCTATTAATATGACACTTAACTTATTATTTTCTATACCATTAAAGCACTTTTGGGAAATCTCCCCTAAAAACAAGACCGGTTTGATCTGTTTCTGGGATATGCCTTAAAAAATCCAT
>DRTC01000231.1 GCA_011372345.1 Candidatus Cloacimonadota bacterium | reverse complement strand
GTTGGTGGTTAATAAAAAGATAGAAGTCATTAACCGATTCATCAGTTTCCAAATTTCGGGCAAAATTTCATACATCTTCCAAATTATTGCCTTTTTAGAGTGGACTCATTATTCAAAACACCATAACAATTTTTCCGCTCCATTTCCAACCGTATAACGAACACAACCGGTTTCTACATTGAGAGTAATGCTCCTCCTTTCTGTTCCTCCTAAAGACCTTGCTTTTACTTTTATCTTTCTTTTTTTCAAAACTTCTTCTACGGAATTGATATTAATACGGTTGATCGTATCATCTTTCTTTTTCAGGACATTTGCTCCACCCGCAAGGCAGACTTCGATATTCTTTTCTTTTGAGCCCAAAAGATCCATTTTTCTGATCAATTCATCCAAAGCATCAGCAGCATACCTTGTTTTTTGGTTTTTTTTATGTTCCGGAGCTTTCCCGGGAAGCATAACATGAGCCAAAGCACCAACCTGGATGTTTTTATCATAAGCAGCGATAGCCAGACATGAACCGATAGCACTTGATCTTAAAATTGTGTCTTTTTTACCGGATTTTACTTCACCGGTTTGAGCATAAATGATTTTTTTCATTTTCTTCTGAAGGGATTAAAATCCCGGATCATTTTTAATCCCATTTTCCCCGAACTAAAGCACGAGGTTACTAACGGAATCTTCTTTCCCCGAGCCAAAGTACGGGGTTACTCATGAATTGCCATGCCTTTTAAGGCGTGGATCGGAATAGAATGGATTTCATCTCTTTTTGATAGAGTTCGGAATGCAGACTTCATAAAACTTTCGACTCAAGTCCATCGTCTCCGACTGGTTCGCTTAAAGTTCCGGCAGGTTCATCGAAGAGTAAAATGCGTTCATCCGAAAGCAAAGGGAAAGGTTTTTTGGATAAATGTCTTCTAAATATTAGTAAATCCATCAAAAACTTCTTCCTTCTTCTTCCTATTATTCTTCATATTCTTTATAGGAACAGAAACAATAACTGAAATCGCTCAAATATAAGTCAATCAAAAAAAAAATTTATCATATTTAATTTCCAGAAAAAATCGGAAGATCAGTTCAACCCGCTGGGATGTAATCTCGACAAAGAAGCGTCGAGTCGAGATGCCGGACATTCCGAAGTTTATCCCTCTTTATAACGGAATCTCATACTTTGGTTCCTTACCCAATTTAGCAAGAAGCTCATTAATCTCTTTTTTCAATTCCAGCATCCTTAATTCTCTGCCAACAGAAGCATCATTGAAAATCTCAAGCTGTTTCATTTTTGTTTTCAGTTCTTCTTCTGCCTGCTTGCGTTCGGTTATATCTGTTTGAGTTCCCCATGCTTCTATTATCATATCATTAATTATTGTAGCTGTAAAAGAATTTGAAAAATATTTTTCTTCTCCTGTTTTCGATATCTCGTGAGATTCTCCACCAACGAGTTTGTATCCTCCCCTAATAAACTCTCGAAAATATTTCCTTGTTTCTTCGCAGTCCGGTAAAATTTCAGAAAGTACAATTC
>DRTC01000230.1 GCA_011372345.1 Candidatus Cloacimonadota bacterium | reverse complement strand
GAATTAGGTAACAAATTAGGTATTTCTTATTCTATCGGGAATATGGGACATATTTATAAACATCAAGGTGATTTACAAATGGCTCTAGATTGTTTTAATAAACTTCTTAAAATCAGCAAAGAATTGGGAAACAAACAAGGAGAAATGATAGCTTTACTGATGATAGGAAATGTTTATTTTGATATGGCTAATCATGCAAAGGCAAAAGAATACTATGAAAAAGACTTAAAACTTTGTAAAAAATATAATGATATTCATGGAATCTCGAAAGCAACAAATAATATTGGATCTGTTCACGAAGAACAAGGCAACTTTGACGAAGCTATGAAATGCTATCAGAAATTTCTTAAATTCAGCAAAAAACATGAAAATAAGAGAGATACAGCAATGGCTTTGGGAGAAATGGCTAATATTTATAAAGTTAAGGGAGAATATAAAAAAGCCATAATTAACTTTCAACAAATTTTAAAATTAAACAAAGAACTTAATGATAAAAATATGCATTCAACAACAATGAGTAATATTGGTGAAGTATATTTAAATCAAGGTTATTATGAAAAAGCTTTTGAGTATTTCGAAAAAGCATTATCAAACGATTTAGGACATAATCTTAAACCTAAAATTCCTAGTCATCTATTTGGCAAAGTTCAATGTCTTTATAAACTGAATTCTCTTGAAGCAGCCAGAAAACTAATTGATGATTGTATTCATATTTCGCAAAAAATGAAAAATAAAACAATCCTTTTTAAAGGAAATATCTTAAAAGCAAAAATCAATTTTAACATTTCTGAGAGAGATAAGATAGAAGCAGGTATAGAACCTCTTGAAAAAATGCTTAAAGAATCTAAAGAGGATAATCATATTGCTGAACTGAACTACGAATTAGCATTGATGTATTTTGAGCTGAAAGACAAAAAGAAAACAGAAATTTGTAGAAAAAAAGCAATCGAATTATATAAATGTCTTTACAAAAAAACTCCTAATATCACTTTCAAAGACAGATACGAAGAACTGGAAAGACTAACTTCCGAAGTTTCGTAAAACTTCGGAAGTTAACCAACCTCTGAATGTTCCCGAAAGATTTCGGGATCTTCAGAGTGTTGGATTTATAATTGATCAAACAATCGGAAGATCAACATGTTGAACATTCCGATGTTATCTTAACATTATCATCTTCTTCGTCTTATCAAAATCACCTGCTTTCAATCTATAGAAATAAATTCCGGAAGAAACTGTTTTTCCCTTGTCATCTTTCCCATTCCATTCAACCGAGTTAATATTCAATATACAATTTTCAATATTAAATGTCTTCACTTTTTGTCCTTTCAAATTATAAATGATTAGTTCAACTTGTTCGTCTTGTTTGTTTTGTTCGATGCTGAAACTGATCGTTGTTGAGCGGTTGAAAGGATTGGGATAATTATTCCGAAGTGATGTTAGAACCGGCAGCAAATCTTCTTCTGTTAAAACACCGTTATATTCATAAGCTCCCATATCGATCCTGTCTCCGTAAATGCGCGGATTTCCAGCAAGATCAAATTCCGGCAGGTTCAAACTGTCTGCTTCCGGAGTTCCCGCATCGATGCAGGGAGATTCATCTAACAAGGAAAATGGAAATTCTCCTTCAAAAATGAATAAAGGATCAGTCTCGATATTTCCTTCCAGCCAGTTCACAATGCCATTATTGTTAATATCGATTCCTGCTTCTCCACCTTGAATCTCGGAATAGGAAATTGTGATCGAATTAGGATTGCTATTTTCATAAAAAATGATTTCCTGCGGTGAATTATTCCATAAAATGCAGTTTGTTAAGACAGGATCGGCATCATACATACAATAAATTCCTCCACCCTGTTCGGACGAATTGTTTGAAATTGTTACATTCGTTAAGATCGGATCAGAATTCAGGCAGTGTATTCCACCGCTGACATTTGAGGAAATATTATCTGCAATCACTACATTCTGCATCAGGATATCCGAATTCATACAGCAGATTCCTGCTCCGCTGATGGCTTCGTTTTCTATAATGAGAAGATTTTTCAGAGAAGGTTGGGAATTGAAACAATTAATTCCGCCACCAGTTTCATTGTATCCGTTTTTGATCGTAAAACCATCGAGAACAGCCTCGAAAGTTTCATTATTCATAAAAGTAACAACGCTACCTGACTGATTACCATTGATGATCGTATTTTCAAATCCCTCCACAGATTGAACAGTAGCATTTCTTCCGTTGAAATTAAGATTTTCAAAATATTCTCCGGGCATAACCAGAACCTTCCATCTGTTATAAACCGTGCTTAAACCATATTGAATAGTAGCATAAGGATTTTCCAAAGTTCCGTCACCGGTTTCGTCAGAACCGTTTACTGATATATAAACCTCTGTGTTCTGGGCTTCTCCAAGCGGACTTTCAAAAGCACCGAGATCGGGCATTGAACCGATTGGATTTGGTCTGAGATTACCTTCGATATCAAATTCCGGTGCTGTCCATTCTCCAAACTCCATTGCTCCCGCATTGATGAGAGGACTCAAATCGGAGAGATGATAATCTCCATTTTCCGGATCGACAAATAAGGGATCAACATCATAATTTGATCCGCTTCCTTCGCAACCCTGAACATCTGAAAAATGTATTTCATAACTGCCTGTTATTTCATTAGGATCATTACTCCATAAGATGCTGTTTATTATTGTAGGACATTGATATCCGGGGCTATAAATTGCACCTCCATCATATGCTGAATTTCCTGTAATAGTTGTATTCATTAAAACCGGAAAGGAAATAGTATAAATCGCTCCTCCATTGTAACCAGCCGAATTTCCCGACATTAAAACATTTGTTAAAATTGGATGGGTGTTATAATCGAAATATAGCGCTCCTCCATCACCGAATGAAGAATTATTAAGTAATTTAGAATTAGTCAAAGTCAGGTTAGAATCATCATTGAAAATTCCTCCACCATCATTACCAGCATTATTACTTGAAATTTCCATATTGTCGAGTTCAAGGTTAGAGTCAATACAATACATTGCTCCGCCATTGTTACCAGCAGAATTTCCCAACATTACAAGCTCGATTAAAACCGGTTCAGAATCTTCACAAAAAATCCCGCCACCATTCACCGCTGCATTGTTGTCATTAATTACAATATTTTCAGAATTCGGATTGGAGTGCGCTAAATATATTCCACCACCGTTATTTCCAGCTCCATTTCCGGATAGAGTAACATTTATTAAACTTGGATCAGATCCTTCGCAGTAAATCCCGCCGCCATTTGCATAATTACCGTCACTGCTGGCTGAATTATTTGAGATCGTAACATTTTGGATAACCGGATTAGAATTGTTGGTGCAGGCAATTCCTCCACCTCTGGAACGATATCCTGAAGCAGTATTGTTAGAGATCAACACATTGTTCAAACTTGGACTGGAATATTCACAATAAACTCCTCCTCCATGAAAATAATCGGAAGTAGTTATATTATTTATGATTGTAACATTTTCCAGGTGTGGACTGGAATTGCTGTAACATCTTATTCCACCATCATTACCATTTGTAATCGTCAGATTTTCTATGGAAAAAACACTGTCCTGAAAGCAGTAAAAAATCTGCCCTGATCCTTCTCCGTCAATAATGGTAGTTTCTTCATCTTCTCCAATTAGAGAAACATAACTTTTACAGTTGAGAGGGAATGTTTCTCCGGTTAGCGATGGTGAATAAGTTCCATTTTCTATATAGATTGAATGCTGATTTGATTCATCTGCGATGATCATCAACAAAGCACAGGAAATTGTCTGCAGAGGATCATCCGGAGATAAACCAGTGTTATCATCTGAACCGGTCGAGTTTACATAAAGGTCCTGACTAACCTGCTCTATTTTTCCGTGTAAAATATCAAATGTGAAAGAGACCAGAGGATGTGCAAAACTATCATCCGGCTGCAAAACTGTAAAAGTATCGACAATTACATCGATATAAGGACCGTTTGCTCTATACAGATCATAACCGGATTGTGAAGCAGTATTCAGATAGATATTACAGCGATTTTCACTGCTGAATATTGGAACTGAATTATCAAAATAGATTCCGCCGCCTTGAAAAGCAGAATTACCGGAAATTGTTACATTCGATAAACTTGGCTGGGAATTATAAAAGTAAATTGCACCTCCATTTTCTGTAGCATAATTATTGGTGATTGTAGTATTTTCCAGAACAGGATTGGAATCGATACAATATATTCCCCCACCTTCGTTTCCGGAGTTACCGGAAATGGTAACATTATCCAATACAGGTGAAGAGTTATCAATACAATAGATTCCTCCTCCGGAATTATTGGAAATTAGAGTGTTTTCTATTTCCGGACTTGCCTCATTACAGCTGACACCACATCCACCATTGTTGATTATGCTTGAATTTCGGATAATTGCGTTGGCGTGACAATTTATCCCGATAGTGGAATTTTCTGAAATTACAACCTCGTCAAAAACTGAATTGGAGCCAGCGCAGTAAATTCCCTCATCTGAATTTCCGGTAATCGTCGAATTGTATATTGTGTATTCACCTTCATTTCCTCCAATATAAATTCCTGAACCATAACTGGCAGAATTGTTTTCAATTAAAACATCGTTCATTTTGATTTCGCTATCAGAGAAATAAAGACCTCCTCCACGAGACACATAATACCCGGTTGCTGTATTATTAGTGATATCAGATGATTCTAATATCATTGATGAATCGACACATTTAATACCTCCTCCCTGATTTTTATGGTTATCAGAGATATTAACATCACTGACATAAATGGAAGAAGAACTAATATCTATTCCTCCGCAATTTATAACAGACAAATGCTTAAGAGAACTGTCCTCGACATATTGATAAGAGATGGCTATTTCACCAGATAAAGGTTCGATTATTGTATTTTCCGGTTCATCTCCAATTAAAGAAACATAACTGGAAGCCAGGATTGGGAAAGGTTCAACATCATTGTATAAACCGGGAAGCAGGTAGATTGTTTTTTCATTGAGACTGTCCGCAATAATTTTTGAGAGAGCATGAAAAACTGTTCTTAATGGAGTTTCAGGTGTAAGTCCGTCATTTTCATTATCTCCTTCCGGGGAAATATAAAGATCGGAATCAACTTGAGGAAAATATCCATTTTGAATATCAAAATTGAATAAATTGCTGGGAAAGGCATAATAATTGGATGGATAAAGAACTGAAAAGGTATCGACGATCACATTGATATTTTCAGAGAAAACAAGATCTTTTCCATATCCTTCACTTGAGTTGTCATAAATATCACAGCGATTTTCAGAATTGAAAGTTATATTTCCGGTTTCGGATTTTATTCCTCCACCAGATGCAGCAGTATTGCTATGAATTGTAACATTCTGCAGACCAACTTCACATTCCGAATCAAGAAGCATTCCACCTCCGGATCCACTCGCTGTATTATTAATAATAAATGAAGCGTTTAGATTTGCATCAACTCCAGAATCGAGTTCTAAACCTCCACCAGATTCAGCATTATTTCCAATGAATGTAACAGATTGACAATTTAGAGTTGTATTTTCGCAATATAAACCACCTCCGCCATGGGCATAATTATTTTGAAATATACTATTCTGGATGATCAGGCTGGAATTATCGCAGGAATATATTCCACCTCCCCGACGATTATTTGACACATAATTTCCGGAGATCAGTGAATTCTGAATTGTTAGGTTTGAACTCACACAATATATACCTCCACCATAGGAAGAAATATTATTAATAATACCCAAATTTTCCATAGTAAAATCCGAATCAAGGCAGAAAATTCCGCCTCCAGGTACTACACTACGGTTTGCTCTTGAATCTCCGTTAATGATCGATAAATTTTTTACAGTTACATTATTTATATCAAAGAAGTTAAAAATTCTACTTAAACTATCAGCATCTAATATCGTATACTCAAGACCTGCACCCTCCAGGTTTACATAACTGGACCAATACAAAGGAAATTGTTCTTCGTTGGAAGAAGGTCCGTAAGTTCCGGGAGCAAGATAGATAGTTTTAGGATCCTGGCTGTCTGTAAAAATGTGAGTTATGGCATAATAGATTGTTTTCAGAGATTCTTCCGGAGTTAAGCCGGAATTGGAATTATCTCCATCCGGAGAAACATAAAGATCAGCATCGATCAGTTCTTCAATTCCATTTTGAATGTCGAAAGTAAAATTATCGACAGGAGAAGCAAAATAATCTGTCGGGATCATAACCGTGAAAGTATCAACGATTACATCGATTGTATTGCAGTCGATAGCATAAAGATCGGTTCCTGCTCCTCTGCCGGACAAGTTTGAGTTATTATAGATATTGCACCTGTTTTCCGGATCAAATTGGGGATAAGAATTGGAGAAATAAATTCCACCGCCATATCCTTCTGCTGAATTGTTCGATACTGTTACATCAATAAGAATTGGATTTGAATTTAATAGAAATATTCCGCCACCATTGTGGGTAATGGAATTATCTGAAATCGTCACATTAATAAAGATTGGATCGGAGTCTGATAGATAAATTCCACCTCCGCCGCTGTCGCAATCAAAAAGTGTTGAACCATTATTATTTACGATCATTATATTTTCCAGATAAGCATTTGAATTATTGCAATATATTCCAGCACCATATAATGCATCATTTCCCATAATACGATTATTGATTATAGTTGGTGATGAACTGTCGATATTGATTCCACCGGCGATACTATAGTAATAATCACCATTGTATAATACTGTTCCGGCACCTTCTGTCAGTGTAAATCCGCATAAAACGGATGTTGTATCTTCTTCGGAAGTAAAATAGACGACAGATTTATTTGGATAATCCCATTCGCTGCCGTTAATAATTGTATTTTCTATATGAGATTCATCTCCGTCCATCAGGAAATGGCTGGCAACAGTGATCGCTTTGCCGTTAAAATCGATATTTTCATAATAAGTTCCCTCCGCTACTAATACCGTGTCTGAATCAGCAGCAGCATTAATTCCATCCTGGATCGTTGGCGGACCTTCCGGCACCTGCCAGATAGTTGCTGATAAAACCGGGAATAAAGCAATAACTATGAACAAAGTAAAATTCGTT
>DRTC01000229.1 GCA_011372345.1 Candidatus Cloacimonadota bacterium | reverse complement strand
TTAAATAAAACATAATTATTATACAAGTTTTATCAATTGACGGTTAATGGTAATGAGAGAGCTTCTGAAAGATATTGATGGTAAAGTATCACGAAACTTTGTTCCGTTGTAACGCAAAGCTCCTGCTTTGAGATTGCAGTTCGGAACTTGTTTTAAAATATGCAGAACAAGTTCAGCCCTACAAAAAACCTTCGATCTGAAATATCCGGTTGAAGGTTTTTTTATTCCAAAAACAAATTTAATTTGACACGGAATATTTTATCTTAAAAAGGGTATTGAATTTTTTAGATAAAAGAGGGAGTTAGAATAATGCTTAATATCCATAAAAATATTGTTCTCGATGAAAGCCATATTCCAGTTGCCATCCAGATCCCGATCGCTGAATTCGAACATTTAGAAGAAATTATCGAGAATTACGGATTAGCAAAATTGATGGATGAAGTAAAAGACAAAAAAAGACTTAATATTGATGAAGCAAAAGAATATTATAGATCATTGAAAAATAATGTGGAAAATTGAATACTCAAAACGCTTTTTGAAAGAGCTTTTTAAGTTACCTGTTGAAATAAAGACGAAAGCAGAAAAGATTGTATTTGAAGATCTGTTATTTAAAAATCCTTTTAAGCTTGGCTATATTGAGCAAATGACCGGATATCAGGATAAATATAAGATCAGAATTGGAAATTACAGGATTGGTATAACAATCATTAAATCTCAAAAACTTATTATTTGTCAGCGGATTGCACATCGAAAAGATATTTATAGAATATTTCCATGATGTAATTTTTCTTGTAATATAAAAACAATTGTACAGGAGCATAAAAAATGAAAAAATTTGTTTTTCATATTTTGTTTTTTTTTCTTATTATACTTTTGTTATCTGCCACCGATAAAATGGAAAACACAGATTCTCTCACACCCGAAGAAATAAAAAAAGCCGTTCAGGATATCCAGGCAGATAGTTTAGCAGCAAAAACCGGTTTTGAGAAATTTGTGCAGGATTTTGAGAAGATCGAAGGACTGTTCAATCTTTATCGCGATGATGAAGAAGGAAAAGTATATCTGGAGATCAAGCCCGAACAATTTGAGAAAATCTATCTCTGCACCATGACCCGGCAATCCGGAGATGCTTATATGTTCGATGCATCATCTTCACTCTGGAATTTTCCTTTTTTCTTCAAGAAAGTTCATAAGAGAATCCAGTTGATCGAGAAAAATCTCAAATTCAGAGCTGAAGAACCAGCAATGAAACGAGCTCTGGAAAATAGTATTTCTAATTCCATCATTGCATCTGCGAAACAGAGTTGTAAACCTCACAAAGAAACAGGAGCTGTTCTGATCGATGCTTCCGACCTATTTCTCAAAGATATGACCAATGTGGAGAATTCAACTTCTCGACGAAAAAGGAAATTTTCTTTCGATAAGGACAACAGTTATTTTGATAAGATCAAATCTTTCCCTTTTAATACTGAAATCGATGTCGTTCTGCATTTCAAGAACAATGAAGGAAAATACATTTATACTTTACCTGATTCACGAAGTATGATCCATCGCTATCATTACAGTCTTTCAGTTATCCCGGAAACTGATTATAAACCGCGGCTTGCGGATGACAGGATCGGATTTTTCAATACGATTTTCCAGGATTACACCGATCTGCTCACGGAAACTCCTTACCTTCGATATATCAATCGCTGGCATCTGGAAAAAGAAAATCCAAGAAAAAAAAGTTCTAAAGCAAAAGAACCAATTGTTTTCTGGCTGGAAAATACGATCCCGGAAAGATTCAAACCTGCGGTGAAGAAGGGAATTTTGCTCTGGAATGATGCTTTTGAGGAGATAGGGATCGAGGATGCAATTGTGGTTAAAGAAATGCCCGATGATGCGGATTGGGATCCTGCGGATAGCCGTTATAATACGATATGCTGGATAGTTCAGCCCGGAGGAGGTTATGCTGTCGGACCTTCTCATGCAAATCCTTATACCGGAGAAATTTATGATGCAGATATTCGGGTCAGCGTGGATTTTTTGAGATATTTTTATATTGAATATGAGGAAGTCATAAATCCGGAAAGCTGGACTGACGGACTAAAATCTGCTGAATGGAAAGAAGAAAATCATGATTACAGAAATTTTGGAAACCATTGTTCTTATGCAGAAGGAATGCGGCAGCAGTTAAGTTTGGGATACAGTCTTCTTACAGCAAGAGGAAAAATCGGAAAAACCATTGATCTCGATGAATTTGTTGATCAGGGAGTAATTGCTCTTGTTTGCCATGAAGTCGGTCATACTCTCGGTTTAAGGCATAATTTCAAAGCTACTACAGTTTTTACAGAGAAAGAACTTCAGGATAAGAAATTCACAACCAGAAATGGATTAACCGGTTCGATCATGGATTACACTCCCATAAACCTTGCTCCAATCGATGGAGAACAGGGGAGCTATTTCCAAAATCAAGTTGGAGCATGGGATAAATGGATGATCGAATACGGTTATTCGATTTTTAATGAAGATGAGGAAGCGGAAAAACTCGAAAAAATTGCCTGTCGCTGCACCGATAAAATGCTTGATTACGGAACTGACGAAGATACTTTTGGAATGTCCAGCAGAGGAATCGATCCATCCTGTAATATTTTCGATCTGGGAAATGATCCCATAAAATTCTATGAAGATAGAATTCAAATCGCTAAAGAATTATGGGAAAATATTCCTGAAAATTTTGAAAAAGAAGGTGAATCCTTTAAAAAAATATTAAGGATTTTCAATCAGGGATTAAGTGAATATCGGGGAGCAGCTCATAATATCAGTAAATACATTGGTGGATTATATGCACATCGAGATCATATTGGTGATCCTGAAGGGAGAATTCCGTTCGAGGTTGTACCTGCTGCTGAGCAGAAACGAGCAATGGATTTTTTAATGGAAAATATCCTTTCGGAAGATGCCTTTTATTTCCCTTCTGAACTTTTGAATAAATTAGTTTATGAAAAAATGGGTACTTTCACCGGAGGTGTCTGGTCGAGAAACCGAGCGGATTACTCAATTCACAATTCGATTGCTTATATTCAAGCGATCGTGCTTTCCCATTTGTATGATCCCCTGGTTTTGGGAAGATTGTTCGATAATGAACTGAAATTCGAGGATGGAGAAGAAAAATTCAGCATGTCGGAGATGTTTTCAGCAGTTAGCAATGAAGTTTGGTGGGAACTCGAAACTAATGAAAATATTGGAAGTTACCGTCGGGAATTACAGAGAATGCATTTGCATCGAATTTCTGAAATTGTCCTGAATGAAAACAGAAACATTCCACATGATGCGATTTCCCTGGCTCGTTTTGACCTTTCCGAAATTCAAAAAAAGATAGATTCTCTAAATAAAAAGGAACTCGATCAGATAACCATCGCCCATCTGGAAGAAACAGAAGCTAAAATAGATGCTGTGCTGAATGCACAAATTAATAAAAAAAAATGAGAAATGGAGGATAATTAAAATGAAAAAAGCGTTAATCATCATTAGTGTAATATTTTTCCTGAATATCTTCAGTCAAACAGCTTATATCAACATCGATGATGAAGTTTTACGAGACGGACCGAACGGAAAAAAAATCGGGACTTTAATGAAAGGTGTGGAAGTTGATCAAACTGAAAAAGAAGGAAACTGGGTAAAAATTTCAGTTCAAGGCTGGGTGTGGAAACAAGCAATCGAATTCGGACAGGTTGAAGAAAAAGAAAAAGATAATGCCATTGAATCCGCTTCACCTTTAGAATTTGAGATCATCAAGACCCAACCGATTGGAGACAGAACAACCGAAGTTCAGGTTAAGATCAAAAATGTTTCCAGCAAGATCATCGACAGCGCAGAAGTAACCTGTAAGGCGATGAACAAAGCCGGAGAAACGATAGAATTCAAAAAACACTTTGTGATCAAAAAATCCGCAGGTGGATTGAATCGCCAGGATGAGACTTTCTTTACTTATCTACTCGATGTCGATTATTATGAGGTCGAGTCTTTTTCTTTCAGGTTGGGAGCGATCGAGTATAAATAAAAAACTTGAAAATGGTTTCCAACAGAGGATTTCATTCAATTCAACCTTTTCAATGGTTAGGATAAACTTAACATGATTAGAATCCAAAACTTCACAATCCGGCAACTGCCGGATTGTGAAGTTTGAAATGAGCCGGATTATTACTTAGATATTAAACCGGAAGTATTTTATTAACTTGTTAAGCTTCAAAGACTTCACAAGATTAAGTTAGTAGCAAAAACCGTTGAAAAGTAGAGTAGGAAGAAAATTCTTCGAAACTTTTTCAAGGTTGGAATATTAGGAATATAGGAGGTTCCATGAAAAAAATATTTTTTTTAATGATCTTATTCTGTTTACTTTTCGTAAACAATTTTGCAGACAGACCACCGGCAACTTTTGACCTGCGAAATGTGGATGGTTCTAATTATGTTACATCCGTAAAATCTCAACAGGGAGGAACCTGCTGGACTCATGGGGCATTAGCTGCTATGGAAGGAAACCTGCTGATGACCGGAAACTGGACAGATGCCGGAGAAACAGGTGAACCAAATCTGGCAGAATATCACCTCGATTGGTGGAATGGTTTCAATCAGCACAACAATGATGATACAGATCCTCCAACCGGCGGTGGTTTGGTCGTTCACGAAGGTGGAGATTATCGAGTTACTTCTGCCTATTTATCCCGGTTGGAAGGAACAGTTCGCGATCTTGACGGACAGTCTTTTGAAACTGCTCCCACCAGGTATTTTCCGCTTTTTCATTATTATTATGCAAAAGAAATAGAATGGTTCGTAGCAGGAGAAAACCTGGAAAACATCGATACAATCAAAAACAAGATCATGCAGGAAGGTGTTCTGGGAACCTGTATGTGTTATGATGGTTCCTTTATCAATTGGGAATACGAACATTATCAACCTCCAACAAGCACATTAGAACCGAATCATGCCATTGCGATCATCGGTTGGGATGATAATCGAGTTACGGATGCTCCCAATCCAGGAGCCTGGCTGGTTAAGAACAGTTGGGGAGCAGATTGGGGATATGATGGTTATTTCTGGATTTCATATTATGACAAACATAGCTGTCAGCATCCTGAAATGGGAGCGATTTCATTCCAGCAGGTCGAACCTCTGCAATATGATAAAGTTTATTATCATGATTATCACGGCTGGCGGGATACGATGACAGAAACGACAGAAGCATTCAATGCTTTTACAGCTACATCCGACCAGATTTTGAGTGCTGTTAATTTCTTCACAGCAACGGATAATGTAGATTTTGAGATTGTTATATATGATAGTTATAATGGAACGGAATTAACTGGAGAACTATCTTCCATTACCGGAAATAGAGAATTCAAAGGTTTTCATACTGTTGATCTGACATCTCCGGTTAATATGTCGGAAGGAGATGACTTTTATATTTATTTGAGTTTATCAGAGGGAGGACATCCTTTGGACAGAACATCTGATGTTCCGGTGCTTTTAGGAGCTTCATACCGAACAACTGTCAATTCCATTGCAAATCCCGGTGAGAGTTTTTACAAAATCGGCTCGAACTGGCTGGATCTATATGAATATGAATTTGAAGATGAAACTTGGAATGGAACTGCTAATTTCTGTATCAAAGGTTTAGCAGTCCTTGAATCTACAGATCCGGAACCACCCACAGAATTGGGTGCAGATATCATCAATCTCAATGATGTAGTTCTGGAATGGAACATGCCGGGCAGTCATCGCGATTTTCAATATTTCCAGATTTACAGGAATGAACTATTACTTGCAGAAGTAGACGAACCTTCCGAATATCCTTTTGTCGATGTGAATTTAGCTCCCGGAGATTATTCTTATTATGTGGTTGCAGTTTATGATGAAGGAAATTCCGAACCTTCAAATACGGTAAACCTTCAGATAGTTTTACCTGCTCCAACAGAATTGAATGCTACAAATGCCGGTTTTAATGTTTTCCTGCAATGGACAGCTCCAACACTTGACAGACCATTTACCGGATATATAATTTATCGCAATAATGAGTTTCTGACTGAACATGAACAAACCTGGTATATCGATTTGAGTGTTCCGAGTGGAACTTATGAGTATTATGTAACTGCTCTTTACGAGGAATATGAATCTGAACCGAGTAATATCGCATATATCGATCATACAGATATGGAAGACAATTCCCTAGAAATCAAAACTGAACTGAAAGGGATTTATCCAAATCCGTTTGTTTGTAAAAATTATGAGAGAAATGCTGTTATTCAATATTCTATTCAAAAAGGATCACCTGTAAAACTCGGAATCTATAATATGAAAGGACAACTCGTGAAACAACTTATCGATGAGGATAAACCTGCCGGGAGTTATCAACTGAATTGGGACGGAAAAAATGATTCGGGCAAAGATCTGACAAGTGGAATTTATTTCTATAAGATGGAAGCAGGAGATTATTCCGAAATAAAGAAATTGATTTTAATGAGATAGTATCAGAACTTAATAATCAATATTTTTTGATAAAAGTATTTACATTTTATGCAATACTCGTCAAAAATGTATGTACTTTTTATGCATTTATGAACTTGATTTTAGATAATGTATTAAGTTAAGTTTTTTACTGTTACGAATTTAAAAAATTAAGCCAAGACCGAATAAAACCGGCTTAACTTAAGTTTTTTATTTCCAGGTTCTCCCGTCATTTGAGATGAAGCATTTGTTACCTCTGGAAGAAAGACTCGCTTCAAAATAATTTGGAGTTGCATAAATTCTTATTGGTTTGAAGGATTTTGTTCTAACATCTAATTCCTCAATATTGTTCGTAAATTTCTCATTCTGATAGAAATAGGTTCGTTCTTTATAGTATATCTGTCTTAATTTCCATTTCGTATTTTCTTCCGGATTCCATACGAACTTTTCTTTTCCCGCTCCAACTTCCAATTCCGAAAACTGGACAAATCCCCACATTTCAGGATAATGCATATTGATCAAACCTTGCGGACTCCAAACCCAGTTATGTTCAGGATTTCCTTTAATCTTTTCATATTTTCCATCGATAATTTCAGTTTCCCATTCTACACGAGAAAAATTAATCCGCCATTGATCTCCTTTTTTGGGAGGACAGGAACTCGCGCATTCTTCCAATACTTTCCAGGGAATGGCAACTTCTACACTCCAGCCTTTATCGATGTCAGACGGATCATTCAGAGTTCCATCGATAAAGATGGCAGTTTTCAATCCTTGAATATCCCATGAATCAAGAACTTTACAGCCCGGATCGCGATACGGTTTGGATAAAAACAAATCCCATACTGTGTTGAAAGAATTCATCTCAAATTCATAATAATTGTGTGTATCTCCGTCAGGATCGATAAAGATTTCGAAATCGTTGTCATAGAAAATTATTGAATCTCTTTCCTTCAGTTTTGCCCAGATATGAGGTTCTTCCATTTCGCACCCGAAATAGAAATAGTCGTCATCCCAGAGCATTTTCACTCGTGTCTGGAAATACGGTTTCGGTTTGACATCTCCTTCGATATCGATAAAATAATCTGTCCATTCACATTTTTGCCAGCTTTCTTCGTTCATTATTCCATTGATTATTAACGAAATATCAGTTTTATAACAAACATACTTTTGAGGATTGAATTCGATTTGCGGTTCCGGTAAATAATCGACATAAGGTTCTTGGGCTTTAATCGTAAACGAAATTAAAATTGATAATGTGATAAATAATTTTTTCATTTTTATTCCTTTCTGTATCACCGCCGTCCCGGTGGTTTTGTTCTTGTTTGTTCCCATCGGGACGATGGGGCTACTGATTCCCAATTCAACTATTTCAATTTCCCATCGGGACGATAGGGCTGCAAAATTCTCGAATACTTTCAATCTCTGCTCATAATTTTGGGTTTCGTTCATCTCATTCTGATAATATTTTTTCTGCTCCGGAAATTCCTTAAATCGTTGCTGCAAAGATATTTCTCCTGTTTTATAATCGACTTCCGGATGAAACTGAACTCCCCAGATCGGCAGATTTTTATATTGAAATGCCTGCACGGAACAATCCAGATTGGTTGCGATTACATGGTAATTCTCATCTAAATCGTAAACTTCATCATAATGAGATTCATAAAACACCGGATTTTTTATTCCCTTAAAAAGCGGATTGGATATGATCTCAACCTTCTTCCAACCAAATTCAGGTTCTTCTCTTTTTCTACAAACTTTCTTACCGGAAATCGCTTTTGCCAGCATTTGATGACCATAACAGATTCCTAAAATTGCTTTTTCCTGATTCACAAAATAACGGATTACTCTCAACACTTTATCATTATTTTCATTTTCCCGGGAAGCGAATAATTCCGAACCGGTTATTAATAAATGACTGAATTGCGATAATCCAGAATCAGTTAATTCATCTTTCAGGTATCGAATTTTACAAGGAAAATTCAAATCACTGAAAATCTTGGAGAAAACAAGATCGTATTTTTTCCTTTTCTTATTATCGAGAATGACATTGTAAATTAGCAGCATTTTGTTATTAACTCCTTAATATTCGTTTCCGCCAAACCAATAACCGTATCTGCTGCTCCGTAATAAAGCTTCACTTCGCTGTCTTCTCTGGCAAATCCATCGCCGTCGTAATCTTCAACGATCAATCCGGTTGGAAAGATAACATTAGGAACCTGACCGACAGTTTCATAAAGTTCTCTCGGTTCGAGGATATTGAATCGTCCGCGAGCAATCACTTTTGTTGGATTTTCCAGATCGAGCAGAAAAACTCCTGCCTGATAGATTGGCTGATAATGCATCGCGATTCCATGATAAACACAAAGCCAGCCTTTCTTTGTTTTGATTGGAGGAGGACCTGCTCCGATCAATTCATCCCAATAATGGTTTCTGTCCGAAAACAGTTTTTTAATTGGTTTCCAGTTCAAAAGATCATCGGATTCCGAAAACCAGATCGCATTTCCGGTTAAAGGTCCATCTTCTATTTGAACTTTATTGGGACGATCCAATCT